>WFTT01000058.1 GCA_015485335.1 Robiginitomaculum sp. | reverse complement strand
ATCCTGAGCTTGTCGAAGGATGGGCAGGTAAGTGTCTATCCGGTAATAACCCAGTTGTGGATAAAACAAATTAGCCATCACCCTCGGATGCCAAAAACTGCTCTGCCTCCAGGGCCGCCATACAGCCCATGCCGGCCGCCGTAACCGCCTGGCGGTATTTATCATCGGTGACATCGCCGGCGGCATAAATCCCGGGGATATTGGTGGCGGTGCTGTCGGGCGCGGTAACCAGATAGCCACCCTTTTTCATCTCCAGCTGGCCCTCGAAAAGTGAGGTTTCAGGCTTGTGCCCAATGGCCACAAAAACACCGTCCAGTTGGCGCACCTGTTCTTCGCCGGTTTTAACGTTTTTCACCCGCATGCCGGTTACGCCCAGGGGGTCTTCATCGCCCAGCACTTCTTCCAGCACATGATCCCAGAGGATTTCCACCTTGTCGTTCTTAAACAGGCGGTTTTGCAGAATTTTTTCGGCCCGCAGGGAATCACGGCGATGCACCAATGTGACCTTGGAGGCAAAATTGGTCAGGAACAGGGCCTCTTCGACCGCAGTATTGCCCCCGCCAATCACCGCCACTTCCTTGCCGCGATAGAAAAATCCATCACAGGTGGCGCAGGCGGATACCCCAAAGCCCTGAAACTTTTCTTCCGAAGGCAGGCCCAGCCACATGGCTTGGGCCCCGGTGGCGATGATCACCACATCGGCGCTATATTGCCGTCCGGTATCGCCGGTCAGTAAAAAAGGCCGTGCGCCCAATTCGGCCTTGATAATGGTGTCTTCGATAATATGTGTGCCCATGGCCAGTGCCTGTTCGCGCATTTGTTCCATCAGCCAGGGGCCCTGAATCTGTTCGGCAAAGCCCGGATAATTTTCCACCTCCGAGGTAATGGTCAATTGCCCGCCGGGCTGAATCCCGGCGAATACCACCGGGGAAAGCATGGCACGCGCCGCATAAATGGCGGCGGTATAACCGGCCGCACCAGAACCAATAATGGCAAGGCGGGAATGGGCAATTTCAGACATCTTTGTTTTCCTTCAAACGTACATAAAGGCGGCGTACCACCTCTTTGGCAGCGCGATTGGTTTCGTCCAGCGGCTCGACCGGCCAGGTGGCCAGCGATCCCGTAAAGGGCCGTGCCAGACCTTCACCAGCCAGCGAGTCATAAAGCTGATTAAACTTTTCTTCCTTGCCTTCAAGATTGAACAGCAAAATCGGGCGACCAACACTGGCCGCCTCGGTCAGCATATTGGTGGAATCATTGGTGACCAGCACCGCATCGGCCTCTTGCAGAAAGGCAAAATAGGGGTTGGGGCCATCCTTGGGGGCACCGGTCCACAACCAGGCCTGGTCCTGATCAGCAAACTGGCGGCGCAGGGCCCGGATCACCCGCTTTGGGGTACGCCGCGATGTAGTGATCAACAGGGACACCTGATTGCCCAGCAAGCCTTGCAGGGATTTGATCAACCGCTTGGTAATTTTTGGCGTGAATTTATGATGCTTGGAATTGCCGCCCAGCAAGACCGCCAGATGCGGCCGGGGATAGGCCTTCATCTTGTCGGCAAAATCCTTCGCCGCCTCTTCCAGCAAAGCAGGGGTGATCCGGGTGGGCGAGCCTAAAATGGAAAATACGTTTTCCCCCTCCAGGCCATCATGTTGCGGCGGGATCACCAGATCAAAATGTTTGGGGTTTTTGCGCGGATCCTGCAATTGCACGGTTAATGCCTTGCCATCGGTCCAATGGCGAATACTGCGCACATAGGGGATGCTGGCCCGACCACAGCCGATACAGATATCCGGCCACGGGGTGGTCATGTCCGGGGTTGGTTTGCCCGCCCGGCCAAGATTAAACAGCTTGCGTTTGACCACAAAGGGGCGAATCTTCGCCGGTACCAGCGCACCAATGGCCTCGGCCAGTCCGCGGGTCTGGTTGGCGAGTCCGATACGGCCATCATCAATGGTCCAGATGACAAGCTTGCCATGTGAGCCGGGGCTCACACCCACTCAACGGCAAGCACTTCCAGCGAGCGCGCACCACCAGGGGCTATGACCTCGACCACGTCGCCACTTTCCTTGCCGATCAGGGCACGGGCAATGGGAGAGGTGACCGACACCTTGCCTTTGGACACTTCGGCTTCGTCTTCGCCGACGATTTTATAGACCGCTTCTTCTTCGGTATCCTCGTCGATGACTTTGACAGTAGCCCCAAATTTTACGGTATTGCCACCCAGTTCACGAACATCAATCACTTGCGCACGGGCAAGCTTGCTTTCGATATCCTTGACCCGGGCCTCAACAAAACCCTGGCGCTCCTTGGCAGCATGATACTCTGCATTTTCGCTCAAATCGCCATGGGCGCGTGCCTCGGCAATCGCCGCGATAATCGCCGGACGTTCCGTGGTTTTGAGAAATTTTAGTTCTTCGTCGAGGGCATCACGACCCTCGGCGGTCATCGGGACTTTATTCATGTTACCTGAATTCTCTAGCGTTCACGTGGTCAGGGCCGCCAACGCCAGCCCCGGTTCCACACCGAAGACAGCAATATAGACCCGGTTGCGGGCAGGTTCAAGGTGCGGGGGCATTTCAACCCCGTCAGGGTCAAAGATTTAGCTCGCCCCCGGGCTTTCCAGAGGTATAGCCCGCCATACATCCTATTTTGCTTTGCGAAAACGATAAACAAACCGGTCGGTTTTACCGCGCACACTGGGATCAAACACGATCTTGCTGCGATCATCGTCGGGATGGCGCAAGGCATCAGACTGAGCCTCCAGTACAAAACCGGCGGCCTCGACCTCGGCCCGAACCATGTCGGCATCAATACGGTGCAGCGCATTGGTCGTGGTGTCCCCGCTGCCCTCTTTGGCAAAATGATCGGTGATCAGATAGACACCGCCGGGTTTTAAGGCCGCATAAATCTGATGGTTCATTTTTGCCCGATCCGCCGAAGACAATACCACGTCATGATAGACCAGCGCCATGGTGACCGCGTCCAGCGTATTGTCGGCAAAGTCCAATGCATCAAAGGCCGTATTTGAAACCTGCACATTGGGGCGATCTTTTTGCAGACCTTCCAGCGCCGGAGCAATGCTTTTGAAATTTTCAATCCAGGACGGCGGGTTTTGCGCCACCACCTTGCCATCCCTGCCAACAATGCCAGAGATCAGCCGGGTTAAATAACCGCCACCCGCGCCCAGATCGACCACCACATCACCGGGTTTAATGGTGCTGAACGTCAACACCGGGCCGGGATTGCGCGCCGCATCGCGCTTGACCTGCGCTTGGGGGCGGTCCGGGGCGGCCATGGCCGCGGCCACCGTTGCGGAGACATTCCCATCTGCACTGGCCATGCCGGCCATCCCCACAAAGACGGCAACACACAATGCCCACAAATAACGGCTGATGCTCATAATGGCCTCCCAAAGCGGTTCCATACCCAGAAGGCCAGAGGAGGCGGGTAATTACAAATTAAGAAAAGTTCAGATTTGCCGCCGCTCAGCCATATTCCTGAAGCGCGCGCACATCCAATTCCCGTTCGGCCAGGCCACGAAGCGCCTGTACCGTGGCGGCCGCGGCGGCGGCGGTGGTGAAATAGGGAATGCCCATTTCCAGCGCCGTGCGGCGAATGGAATAGCTGTCGATATGGGCGCGCTGTCCCTGGGTGGTGTTAAACACCAATTGCACTTCGCCGTTTTTCATGGCGTCCACCACATGGGGACGGCCTTCATAAACCTTGTTAACCCGTTTCACCGGCACGGCGGCCTCGGCAATAGCACTGGCCGTGCCGCCCGTAGCCATAATGGCAAAGCCCTGATCCACCAGATCACGGGCCAGCTCGACCATGGCTTTTTTGTCGGCATCCTTGACTGAGATAAACACGGTGCCCGATAGAGGCAGATCGACACCGGCGCCCAATTGCGCCTTGGCAAAGGCGCGGGCAAAACTGGTATCCAGCCCCATCACTTCGCCGGTGGAGCGCATTTCCGGCCCCAGGACCGGGTCCACCCCGGCAAAGCGGGCAAAGGGAAAGACCGCTTCTTTGACCGCCACATGATTGGTCGGCGGGCCGGGCAGATCAAAATCGGTAAGTTTCGCCCCGGCCATGATGCGCGCCGCAATGCCCGCCACCGGGGCGCCAATGGCCTTGGCCACAAACGGCACAGTGCGCGAAGCCCGCGGATTGACCTCCAGCACATAAATGATTTCGCCCTGAATGGCGTATTGCACATTCATCAGGCCGCGCACGTCCAAAGCCTTGGCCAATTGCACGGTCTGATCGCGCAGGCGTTCCAGCATGGCATCGGACAGCGTATAAGGTGGCAAGGCACAGGCGCTATCGCCCGAATGCACGCCGGCCTCTTCGATATGCTCCATAATACCGGCAACCCAGACGTCATCGCCATCACCTATGGCGTCCACATCTACTTCGATGGCTTCATTGACATAGCGATCCAAAAGAAGCGGGCTTTTACCCGAGACCTGCACGGCCTCGCGCACATAACGGCGCAAGCCATCCATGCCCGAAACAATTTCCATGGCCCGGCCACCCAGTACATAAGAAGGGCGCAGTACAAGCGGAAAACCCAGCTTTTCGGCCGCCGCCAGGGCCTCGTCTTCGGTCTTGGCGATCGAGTTGGGCGGCTGGGTCAGGCCCATATCTTCCAGCAAGGCCTTAAAACGCTCGCGATCCTCGGCCAGATCAATGGCGTCGCGCGAAGTGCCCAAAATGGTCACCCCATCGCGTTCCAGCGCCTCGGCCAGTTTTAACGGGGTTTGCCCGCCAAATTGTACAATCACCCCCAGCAATGTGCCCTTGGATTGCTCGACCGCGCAAATTTCCAGCACATCTTCTTCGCTAAGAGGTTCGAAATACAGTCGGTCCGAGGTGTCATAATCGGTGGAGACAGTTTCCGGGTTGCAATTGACCATGATGGATTCAATGCCGGCATCGTCCAGCGCGAAGGCCGCATGGCAACAGCAATAATCAAACTCGATGCCTTGCCCAATACGGTTTGGCCCACCGCCAAGGATAATGACTTTCTTGCGGTCAGATGGATCGGCCTCGCAGGCGCGGATATCAGACGTCCCGCCCGGCCCAAAGAGCGGCGGTGTCTCATAGGTCGAATACATATAGGGCGTGATGGCCGCAAATTCGGCGGCGCAAGTATCAATGCGTTTATAGACCGGACGCACGCCATGTTTGCGTCTTGCGGCGCGGACCTCGGCCTCGGTAGCACCGGCCAGATGCGCCAGGCGCATATCGGAAAAGCCTTGGGATTTTAAGGCCCGCCAACCTGCAACAGTTTGGGGAAGGCCCTCTTTGATAATGCGCTTTTCTTCGAGAACCAGTTTTTCAATCTCGCGCACAAAAAACGGCTCGTAGGCGCAGGCCTCGTGAATGTCTTCCACGGAAAAGCCCTCGCGCAGGGCCTGGGCAATCACCAGCAGGCGATCCGGCGATGCCTTGGCCAGCGCCGCACTGAGCGCGCGGCGGTCATCACCCTCGCCCATGCCGGGGATGGTGATCTCGTCAAGGCCGGTCAGGTCCGTTTCCAGCGAGCGCAGGGCCTTTTGCAGACTTTCGGCAAAGGTGCGGCCAATGGCCATGGCTTCGCCCACCGATTTCATTGCGGTGGAGAGCACCGGCTTGGCGCCGGGGTATTTCTCAAAGGCAAAGCGTGGAATTTTGGTAACCACATAGTCAATGCTCGGCTCAAAGCTGGCCGGGCTGGCGCGTGTGATGTCGTTTTCCAACTCGTCCAGCGTATAGCCCACGGCCAGCTTGGCGGCGATTTTGGCAATCGGAAAACCTGTGGCCTTGGAGGCCAGCGCCGAGGAGCGCGACACCCGGGGGTTCATCTCGATCACCACCATGCGGCCATCGGCCGGGTTGATGGCGAACTGCACATTCGAGCCGCCGGTTTCCACCCCGATTTCGCGCAGCACCGCGATCGAGGCATTGCGCATGATCTGGTATTCCTTGTCCGTCAGCGTCAGCGCCGGAGCCACAGTGATGGAATCGCCGGTATGCACCCCCATGGGATCAATATTTTCGATAGAACAGATGATGATGCAGTTATCCGCATGATCGCGCACCACTTCCATCTCATATTCTTTCCACCCCAGTACCGATTCCTCGATCAGCACTTCATTGGTGGGCGAGGCCTCAATGCCACTCATCACGATCTGGCGGTATTCCTGAATGTTATAGGCAATACCGCCCCCCGTGCCGCCCAGGGTAAAGGACGGACGGATAATCGCCGGCAGGCCGATATCCTCAAAGCCCGCCATGGCTTCGTCCATATTATGGGCAAGGTGAGAGCGCGGCGTGGCAAGACCAATGGTTTTCATGGCGGCGCGAAATTGTTCGCGGTCCTCGGCCTTGTCGATCACATCGGCCTGTGCACCAATCAATTTGACGCCATATTTTTTGAGCGTACCATCTTTATTGAGGGACAAAGCGGTGTTCAGCGCCGTTTGCCCGCCCATGGTCGGCAGCAACGCATCGGGACGCTCTTTGGCGATCACCTTGGCCACCATGGCCGGGGTGATGGGCTCGATATAAGTGGCGTCCGCCGTATCCGGATCGGTCATAATGGTGGCCGGATTGGAATTGACCAGAATGACCCGATAGCCCTCTTCACGCAGCGCCTTGCACGCCTGCACCCCCGAATAATCAAACTCGCACGCCTGGCCGATCACAATCGGCCCCGCCCCGATGATCAGGATTGAGGAAATATCATTTCGTTTTGGCATGGGTGAACCTGTGTGGATTTTGGTGTGTGTAACCGGCTCACGCATTTCTGCCAAGGTGCAAGGCGCACTTTGTCTGTTCTTTTGGCGGCAAGCGGCATGATCCGGGCATGGTTAAGAGGGCTGCCCCGCCGACAAGGCATCTATAATGGCGCAATGGGGTGCGCTGCCCCCCTGACAGGATTGCACCAGGGTGTGCAATTCCTGTTTCATGCGTTGCAGATCGCGGATTTTAGCGCGGATAAGATCCAGCTGGACTTTGGCAATTTTCTCGATCTCGCCACACGCAATGGTGCCCGCATCCATGGGGGTCAGCAAGGCCCGGATATCATCAATGCCAAAGCCCAGATCCCGGGCCCGGCGAATAAACTGCAGCCGTTCCACATGGCGGTTTTCATATTGCCGATAGCCATTTTCCGCCCGCAAAGGTTCGGGCAGCAAGCCTATGGCTTCGTAATACCGGATGGTTTCCCCATTACAGCCGGTATGGGTGGCCAATTGTCCACGCGTCCATGTCTTCACCATATTGTGATTCTCCACCGCCTTTATCCACTTGAGCCTGTAGTTACTACAAGGATCATACTGCGCCCGGATAGAAAACAAGGCAAGAAAGACACCCCGGTGAACCCAGGAAAAAAACCGTCAGAGCCCCCAACACCCAGCCCGTGGCTAGCTACTGGCGGCATGGTGGGGGCCATCATCGCCTCTTCGTGCTGTATTGTGCCACTGGTCCTGGTGATGCTGGGGCTAAGCGGGGCATGGGTATCCAACCTGACGGCCCTTGAGCCCTATAAACCCATCTTTTTATTGATCACCACCGGGCTGATCGGGGCCGGCTTCTGGCAGGTTTACCGCCCGACACAGCCTGAGTGTGAAGAAGACAGCCTGTGCGCCACCCCGGCTTCGCGCCGGATCACCAAAGCCATTTTGTGGCTGGCCACGGTGCTGGCATTGCTGGCGGCCAGCGTGAACCTTTGGGCCCCCTGGTTTTATTAGGAGAAGAATGATGAGCATAAACAAGAGCGCTATAAAATCTGCGTTGATCAGTACCATGATTATTGGCCTTTTTGGCGGGCTGGGCATGGTTTCCGCCCGGGCGGCCCCCCCCGCCAATCATGCAAATTCCCAATCACAAAGCGCCGTATTTGCCATTGAAAACATGACCTGCGCCCTGTGTCCGGTAACGGTTAAAAAGGCCATGTCCAGGGTTGATGGCGTACAATCGGTAAAGGTTGATTTTGAGACCAAAACCGCCACCGTTCGCTTTGATCCGGCGCAAACCAGCCTTGCGGCCATTGCCACAGCCTCAACCAATGTGGGTTATCCTGCCAAACCCGCTGACACACAGGATCCATAAACCCATGCAATTGCAATCCACCATCACCTGTCCCCAATGCGGCGGTAAAAGCACCGAGACCATGCCCACCAATGCCTGCCAGTATTTTTATGACTGCCGCCATTGCGGCGCGGTATTAAAGCCACTGGCCGGGGATTGTTGTGTGTTTTGCTCCTATGGCACGGTGCCCTGTCCGCCGATTCAATTGGCCGAAGAGACCGGCGAAACGCCCTGTTGCGCCTCCCCATAAACCTGTGGCATAGCCGCGCAAGACCCGTGGTGGACCTTGCCCGGCGGTTGATTATTCCTTATGTGAGGTGTCCCACAAAAAACTCAGGTTAGTGAGTATGGCCATCGAGCGCGATAATAATGCTTTTCCCATGAGCGAAGCCAACACGCTAGTGGCGGACCTGATGAAGCCGGATCCGCGCATTTATTGGCCGGATTTTCTCCTCTCCATCACGCTGGGCTGGGCAGCCTTTGTGGTGGCGGTGATCACACCAACATTTTCCCTTTTGGGCCTGACCTCTCTGCTGGCGTCCACTTTGTTATTATACCGGGCGGTCTTATTCACCCACGAGTTGACCCATCTCAAAGCCGGCACGTTCAAGGCCTTTCGCTTTGTATGGAACCTGCTGTGCGGTTTTCCCATGCTGATCCCCAGCTTTACCTATCATGGGGTGCACCGGCACCATCATGTGCATAATGTCTATGGCACCAAAGAGGATGGCGAATACCTGCCCTTTGGGGCAGGCAATCCGCTGGGCATTATTGGCTATATGTTTTTGATCTTTATTCTGCCAGCATTTTTTGTGGTGCGCTTTCTGGTCCTTGCCCCGCTGGGCTGGCTGTTGCCGCCCTTGCGCCGCCTGATCTGGAAAAAGGCGTCCTCGTTGACCATTGACCTGACCTATGAACGCCAGGTCAAAAAAGATGACCCCAAGGGCCTGTATCTGTTTCAGGAATTCATGGCCTTTGTCTATGGCTGGACGGCCATCGCGCTGGTCTGGCAAGGCGTATTGCCCATCAAGGCACTGGCCATCTGGTATGCGGTGGCGGTGCTGATTTTCTTGTTCAATTCCTTGCGCACCCTGGCGGCCCATGCCTATCGCAATCCGGGCGATGAACAATTAAGCGTCGCCGAACAATTCCTGGACAGTGTCGATGTGCCGGGTCATCCGATCATCACCACATTGTGGGCGCCGGTGGGCCTGCGCTTTCATGCCACGCACCATTTATATCCGCGTATGCCCTATCACAATCTGCCCAAGGCTTACGCACGCCTGCGCGATAATTTGAGCGATAATTCGATCTATTTGCGCGCCAGCCGCAAAAACCTCTGCCACGCCCTGACGCGCCTCTGGCAGGATGCCGCCGAGGCGGAGCGCGAAAAACACGCCCACCCGGCGGAGTAAGGCTCAAGCGCTTAACCGCGCCTCCAACCCCGCCTTCACGGCGGGCCATTCTTTGCGCAACACCGAGTAGAACACCGTGTCTCGATAGTTACCATCCCAGGTCTTGGCGTGACGGCGCAAAACCCCTTCGCGCACCGCGCCCATTTTGGCCATGGCGTTCTGGCTGTGGATATTCTTGTGATGGGTTTTCAGCTCTACCCGTTCCGCCCCGCAATCAAACGCATGGCCAAGTAGCAAGAGCTTGCATTCCGGGTTCACCTGTGTGCCGCGATGATTTTGCGTATACCAGGTCCAGCCAATTTCCACCCGGTCAAAATGGGGCGTGATGACCAGATAGGCGCTGTGGCCGATGATCTGCCCCTCAACCATCACCGCATGGCTGATGGCATTGCCCTTTGCCTGATCGGCCAGCAGATAATCAAACCAGAAATCAAAGTGATCCCCATCACCGCGAAGGCTCATCCATTTCCAGATGTCCGGGTCATTGGCGGCAACACGCAAGCCTTCCCTATGACCTTCGTTTAATGGTTCCAGCTGTACATGGGCGCCGCTGAGAATTTTGGGGGTCAGGTCCATTAATCGCCTTTTCTCTCGTCCCAGGCTTCAAACAGGCGGGCCTCTTTCAGAAACGCATAATGACCGTTCATAACGCTGATCACAAAGCCACCGCGCCCATTTAAAATATGCCGCTTGACCAACCAGGTTTTCAAAAACGTCAATGGCCCGGTCAGGATCAGCTTTACCAGGCTGGGCCGTCGCCCCGCGGCGTGCTTCTCGGCGGCCCGCAGGCGGGAATAGCTGTCTATCTTCTTGAGTTTCTGGCCAATGGTGCCGTCGCCATAATGCACAATCCCGCCCTTGGTCCGGCGCACCTGCCCCGTAACCGAAATGGATTCGTGCACCAGTTTGGGGGCAAAATGCGCCGCCGCTTTGCGCATAAAACGGATTTGTTTCTGGGTATGGGACCATGGATGCTGGCGCCGGCCAAACAGCATTTCAATGCGCGGGATCACCAGGCCATCGGCATGGGGCGCCACCATAAAGGCCCGCAGCTCGGCCGCCAGTTCGGGGCTTACTTCCTCGTCCGCATCCAGGGTCAGGCAGTATTCTTTTTCGCAAAGGGAAAGCGCGTAATTTTTCTGCGCCGCAAAATTTTCAAAATCATGATGCACCACATGTGGAGTGAATGAGCGGGCAAGGCGTAAGGTCTCATCCGTGCTGCCGCTATCGACCACCACCACATGGGCAAAATCGGCCACGCTGCGTAATGCCCGGCCGATATGGCGCTCTTCATTCAGGGTGATGATAAAGACGCTGGCATCAATTTTGGTCATACGCGCCTTACCCTTTTGGTCATTCGTTAAACATTAAAGCGGAAATGCAACACATCGCCGTCCTGTACGATATATTCCTTGCCTTCGGCGCGCATTTTGCCCGCTTCCTTGGCGCCCTGTTCGCCATTACAAGCAATAAAATCATCATAGGCGATGGTTTCGGCGCGGATAAAGCCTTTTTCAAAATCCCCATGAATGACCCCGGCGGCTTTGGGGGCGCTGGTACCTTTTTTAATGGTCCAGGCATGGGCCTCTTTGGGCCCCACGGTGAAATAGGTTTGCAGACCCAGAAGCGCATAACCGGCATGGATCAGCCGATCCAGCCCCGGCTCTTCCAGATTCAGTTCTGCCAGATATTCGGCCCGCTCTTCGGCATCAAGCAACGCCAGCTCAGCCTCGATCTGTGCCGAGATGATCACCACCGGTGCCCCTTCTTTTTTGGCAAATTCCTCGACCGCGCGTGAATAATCATTGCCAGTGCCGGCGCTTTCCTCGTCCACATTACAGACAAACATAATGGGTTTTGAGGTCAGCAATTGCAGGCCTTTCCAGGCCTTGCGATCATCTTCGGGAACTTTCGCGGCGCGCGCCGGGCGACCTTCGCGCAGCTCATTCAGCGCCAGATCCATCAGGGCGATGGCGGCCTTGGCCTCTTTATCGCCCGAGCGAGCTTTTTTCTCGGCGGTGGCCACGCGTTTTTCCAGGCTTTCCAGATCCGCCAGCATCAGCTCGGTTTCCACCGTTTCCATATCGCTAAGCGGGTCAATCTTGCCATTCACATGGGTGATGTCGTCATCATCAAAACAGCGCAATACATACAGCACCGCATCCACCTCGCGTATGGTGGCCAGAAACTGATTGCCCAGTCCCTCGCCCTTGGAGGCCCCTTCGACCAGACCGGCAATATCAACAAAATTCATCCGCGCCGGGATCAGTTCCTTGGAGCCGGCAATGGCGGCCAGTTTGCCTAGGCGCGGTTCGGGCACCGCCACTTCGCCTACATTGGGTTCGATGGTGCAAAACGGATAATTTGCCGCCTGTGCCGCCGCCGTTTGTGTCAGTGCGTTAAACAGCGTCGATTTACCCACATTGGGCAGACCCACAATCCCGCATTTAAAACCCATGATTTTGCTCCGCTTGAAGGCCGGTGTCATTTCAGACCGCTTGGCAAAGGTCAAGCACTGCCTTCACTATTCATTTTTGTTTGGCCCACCATGGCTTGACGTTCCCTGGCGGGCACGACAAAGCTGCGTCACATCATAAAACCGACCGGGGGAAATATCATGTTGGACTTTACAGCCTATCAGGCGGCCTCTTTGTATCTGGCCTTTAATCTTATTCTTCTTTTGGTATTGGGCTGGCGCACGGCCAAGGCCCGCCTGGCAACCGGCATTGGTCTGGGTCATGGTGATAATGAAGACATGATGCGGACCATGCGCATCCATGCCAATTTTACCGAATATGCACCGCTGGCCATGATTGGCCTGTTGGCCCTGGCCGCCCTTGGCGCACCGGTTATGCTGATCCACGGGCTGGGTGGTGTCTTCACCCTGGCGCGTATCGGTCATGGCTTTGGGTTTACTGCGCCCGAGGGTAAACGTCCGGCAGGACGTTTTTACGGCACCATCTTTACCGGCCTGGTATTGATCGCCGAAGCGGCGGCGCTGCTCTATTTTGTCTTTGTCGGCTAAAGCCGATTGCGAGAGCGAAGGCGCGGCGTTAAACCTGCGCCTATGACAAAAGCAAACGAACAGACCTCCGATCCGGCGCATTTTACCGCGCTTGCCAAAGACCTGCTAGGGCATGCCTTGAAGGGCGGGGCCGAGGCCGCCGAAGTGGTGATTGTGCGGTCACGATCTCTGGATGTGACGGCGCGCGAAGGCGTGCTGGAAGATGTGGAAAGCGCCGAAAGCCAGGATCTGGGCCTGCGCGTATTGATGGGCAAGCATCAGGCGGGCATTTCCTCGTCCGACCTTTCCGCCGCCTCATTGGAAAAACTGGCGGAACGCGCCTGTGCCATGGCCAAGGCGGCCCCCGAAGACCCTTATTGCGGGCTGGCCGATCCGGATCAATTGGCCAAGGATCATCCCGATCTTGATCTTTATGATCCGGCCATTCCCGATATAGACAGCCTGACCGAAGCGGCACTGGCCACCGAGGCCGCCGCTTTGAGCATCAAGAATATCAGCAAATCCGGCGGGGCGTCGGCCGGATGGAGTACCAGCGCCGTCACCATTTGCGCCAGTAATGGGTTTGAGGCGGCCCGGCAGAAAACCTCTCACGGGCGCAGCGTTATGGTGATCGCCGAAAAAGACGGCGCCATGGAGCGCGACTGGGCGCAAAGCACCGCCCATTGGGCCGAAGACATGCGTAGCGCAGAAGAGGTTGGCCAAGAGGCCGGTACGCGCACCGCGGCGCGCCTGGGCGCGGTCAAGCTGCCCAGCGCCAGCATGGCGGTTATGTTCGAACCGCGTACCGCACGATCATTGCTGAGCATGTTTTTAGGGGCCATTACCGGCCCCAGCGTGGCCCGCGGCATTTCCTTTTTGAAAGACAAAATGGGCGCGCCGGTGTTTGCCCCGGGCTTTGATATTATCGAAGATCCGTTTCGCCCCCGCGGGCTTGGCTCCTCGGCCGTGGACGGCGAAGGCCTGGCCCGGCACAAACGGCATCTGGTCAAGGATGGACATTTGACCACTTGGTTGCATTCGCTCTCTTCGGCCCGACAAATGGGCGAGGCCCCCACGGGCCATGCGGCCCTGGGGCTGGGCGGTCCGCCCGGTGTGGGCACCACCAATGTGTATATTGTGCCCGGTGCCAAAAGCCCCGATGAGCTGATGGCCGATATTGGCAATGGCCTGATCGTCACCGATGCCTTTGGCCCGTCTTTCAATGCTGGCACCGGCGACTGGTCGGTGGGTATTGCCGGGTTCGAAATTAAAAACGGCGTGCGCACCAGGGCCGTCAATGAAATGACGGTGGCGGGCAATCTGCTGGATATTTATGGCCGCCTGATCGCCGCCAATGATCTGGAATTTCTGAACAGCGCCAATACGCCTTCGCTTCTGATCGAAGGCCTTAGCGTCGCCGGACAATGAATGATATCGCCAAGGATGATCTGGCGCTGTTGCAGGAGGCAGCCCGGCGCGGCGGTGCCTGTGCCATGGGCTGGTTCGCCAATCCGGGCGAGGTTACCGAGAAAAGCCCAAACCATCCGGTCACCAAGGCGGACCTTGAAACCGATGCCTTGTTGCAGGGTTTTTTGCGTTCCGCCCGCCCGGATTATGGCTGGTTATCCGAAGAAAGCGTGGATGATGGCAGCCGCCTGACGGCCAAACGCACCTTTGTGGTGGATCCCATTGATGGCACCCGGGCGTTTATTGCCGGCAAGCCACATTTTACCATATGTCTGGCGGTGGTGCAGGCCGGACGACCGATCAGCGCCGTGGTCTATAATCCTGCCCTGGATGAGCTGTATAGCGCGCAAATCAACCAGGGCGCGACCTGTAATGGTGCCCCCATTTCCTGCAATCCGCGTGAGTCCTTATCCGGGGCACGCATGCTGGCTCATGATGGCTTGTTTGCGCACAAGGGCTGGGCAGAACCCTGGCCGAACATGCATACCGGCAGCCGCAATTCCATGGCCTATCGCATGGCGCTGGTGGGCGCCGGCACCTGGGATGCGACCCTCACCTTACGTCCAAAATCAGACTGGGATCTGGCCGCCGCTGACCTGATTGCCAGCGAAGCCGGGGCGGTGATCACCGACCCTCATGGCCAGCCGTTTCGATATGATCTGCAAAACACTGTTAATGAAGGCGTGATTTGCGCTGGCCCCGCTTTGCATGCCCTGATATTAGAGCGCGTTCTTACTTCACGACAATCCGGGCAAAAACAATGAATACACCTCTGCAGCGCAAGAATGATAAACAACTTTTGCACATCGTCATTGGCGGCGAACTGGAAGACGTCAACAAGGTCTATTTCAAGGATCTGAACAATCTGGATTTTATTGGTGCCTTTCCCGATCATGCCAGTGCCTTTAATGCGTGGAAATCGGCGGCACAGCAAACCGTGGATAACGCCCATATGCGTTATTTCATCATCCATGCCCACCGCCTGATAGACCCGGAACACGACCATCAAGACCACTAGGCAAAGACCCAGCGCCCGGTTCTGGCGCGAATGGGTGTTGCCGCACTGGCCGCACCTGATCTTGGCGATTGCGCTGATGATACTGGTGGCGGCCGCCAACTCGCTCTACCCCATTGTGGTGCGTTGGGCGGTAACCCTGCTGGAAGCCCGCGATCCACGTATGCTGGGTCTGGTCCCGGCAGGGATAATTGCCCTTAGCCTGTTCAAGGCGATCTCGCTATACAGTCAGACCCTGATCACCAATGCGGTATCATTGCGCATTACCGCGGCGCTGCAAAATGCCATGTTCGGTCATTTGCTGGGGGCCGATTATGGCCAGATCAGTACCACCCCGGCGGGCCAGTGGGTATCGCGCCTGACCAATGATATTAATCTGGTGCGCGAAGCCCTTAGCCGCGCTTTGACCAATCTGGTGCGCGATGCGCTGACGGTTATGGGGGCCATTGCCTTTATGATCTGGGTGGACTGGATGCTGGCACTATTGGTGTTTACGCTCTATCCGCTGGCCGCGTTTCCGGTCACCCGCATTGGCAAGACCGTGCGCGCCCTGTCGACCCAGGCCCAGGCCCAGCTTGGCCGGTTAACGGCGCTGCTGACCGAAAGCCTGTCCGGGGTGCGGATGATCAAGGTCAACCAATTGGAAGCCCACGAACAGGCCCGCGCCGCACGCGGTTTCGAGGAACGCCGCCACCTCAGCCTTAAACTGATCAGCAAAAAGGCACAGGTTGATCCCATGCTGGAAGTGGCCGGCGGCATTGCCTTTGCCGCGGTGCTGGCCTTTGCCGGCTGGCGGGCCAGCGGCCATGGCTCGCCCATTGCCAACCTCATCGGCTTTATCAGTGCGCTGGCGGTGATGGCCCCCTCTTTGCGCGCCATTGGCACGTTAAGCGCCGTTTGGCAGGAAGGCGCGGCGGCCCTGGACCGCATTTTCGCGCTTCTGGATACGCCGCCCAAAATTACCGAACGCGATAACGCTAAAGACCTGGAGGTGACGCGCGGCGATGTTTCCTTTGAGGATGTCAGCCTGTCTTATGGCGAGGGGCAGACCGTGTTGCACGGCATCAATTTTACGGTACAGGCCGGGCAGACCCTGGCGCTGGTCGGGCCATCAGGGGCCGGTAAAACCAGCGTGCTGAACCTCATCCCCCGGCTATATGACCCCGATAGTGGCCAAATCCGCATTGATGATACGCCGATTGATCAGGTCACCCTGTCTTCCTTGCGCCGTGCCATGGCACTGGTCAGCCAGGATGCGGTGCTCTTTGATGGCACTATACGGGAAAATATCGCCTTTGGCCGTCTGGAGGCCAGCCAGGATGAAATTGAAAAGGCCGCCAGACAAGCCGCCGCCCATGAGTTTATCCTGGAACAACCCGAGGGCTATGACACCCCGGTGGGCGAACGGGGCCACCGCCTTTCCGGCGGCCAGCGCCAGCGCATTGCCCTGGCCCGGGCGCTGCTCAAGGACGCGCCGATCCTGTTATTGGATGAAGCCACCAGTGCGCTGGATGCCGAAACGCAAGCCCAGGTGCAAAAGGCGCTGGGAAGCCTAAGCACCGGGCGCACCACCATTATGATTGCCCATCGGTTGAGCAGCGTCATGCGCGCCGACCACATTTTGGTGCTGGAAGATGGCCGAGTGGTCGAAGAGGGCAACCACAAAGACTTGATGAAGGCCGGCGGCCTCTATGCCCGTTTGGCCAAGGACCAGTTCAACGCCTAGCGGCTTCTTCGGCGGCTTCCAATTGATCGGCGGCCCAAGCGCCCAATGCCTGTCCGTCCTGATGGGCGGCGCTGTCCACCGCCGCGGCAATGGCCGAAAGGCGGTTTTCACTGGCCCGGACCTGAGCATCAAAATGGCGCTGGGCAATCACCGTGCGTGAACGCCGGTTGATCAGCTTGGCGCGTATGGTGACCCGGCCCAGCGGGGCCGCTTCGGGCCCCTGATCATAAACAATTTCGAAATGACGAATTTCGGTAATCAGACCATAGCGCGGATGCACGCCTTCTTGCGGGGAAACCACATTCAGTCGCCCGGTTGCCAACATGGAATCGCCCAAAAGTTCGGCCATGATTTGCGGCACGGCGGCGGCCCAGCGCGCCCCGGTGGTATAGGCGATGCCCTGTTTGCCCTCGATCACCGCCATGCGGTTATTGCGCAGCGCCTTGGGCGTGCGCGGCAATTCGACCATCACCACCGGTGAAGCGGCCAGATCATCCGGCAGGGTTATCTCGCTAAGGCGGAAAATATCCGGGTCCGGCCCGGGCTTGGGCAATAGCGAGACACACGAGGCCAGCACCAGAGAGGCCGCCAGCATTACCAGTTTCGCCCTCATCGCGGCACCTCCACTTCTTTGACCGGCTCGCCGGCAATAAATTCACCCGGATTACGATCGATCTCTTCCATCACCTGTTCCAGCGTCTGGGTCAAAAGGCGCAATTGTGTCAGGGTCAGGGTCAGCTCGCTGAGGCCTTCCTTGCTGAACTCAGTCAGCGGGTCACTGACATTATCCATAAAGGCATTGGCCTTGGTCGAGGCCTCTTCCAATTGCACCGCCGCATCGGTAAAGGCCAGGATCATTTCCTTGGCATCCTTGGAAAGCACTTCATTGCCGCTGGTCAGAATTTCCTGCACCGTTACGGCGGCCTTGGCGGCCTCATCAGCAGCATTCTTTGAAGAACGGATCATGTCGCCAAAGTCAGAAAACAGGGTTTCCTCGTCGGCCAGCCGGTCAGTGACCAGTTTCATGTTTTCCAGCACATCGGAAAACGCATTCATGTTTTTGGTACTGAACAGTACATTAATGCGTACCAGCGCCGCATTGGCCGCCAGCATCATATCATCGGCCCCGGCAAACAGCTCGTCCAATTGTGCCTTGCGCGAAGGAATTTGTGCATAGAGCTGGTCTGGCTTTTTCTTCAAAGGCGGGCTGTCGGCACTGCCGCCATTGATCTGGATATAAGAAAGGCCGGTAATGCCCTGGGGTTCCAGTTGGGCATAACTGTCTTCCTTGATCGGAGTTTCGGCAAAGATTTTTATCCGCGCCACCACGCCGTTATTGGGATCGTTGCGATCCAGCCCCAGATTGGTCACTTCACCCACCTTGATGCCGTTAAAGCGCACCTCGCCAGATTTGGATAGGCCACGGACCGGGCCTTCGAACACCACGTCATATTCGGCAAATTCCTGATCAAAACTGACCTGGCCCAGCCAAAAAATAAACAGGGCCGCCGCCGCAATAATTGCCAGCGTAAAGGCGCCAACCAGCGCATACCGTGATTCAGATTCCATATCCTATCCTCCAGCCGCGGCCCGGCTGCGCTTCCCGTGAAAATAAGATCGTATCCAAGGGTGTTCCGACTTTAACACCTCTTCCAAGGGCGCAACAATCTCTACCTTTTTATCGGCCAGCACCGCAATGCGGTCACAAATGGCATAAAGACTGTCCAGATCGTGGGTCACCATAAACACCGTCAGGTCCAGGGTGGATTGCAGATCTGCCACCAGGTCATCAAAGGCGGCGGCGCTGATCGGATCAAGGCCCGATGTTGGCTCATCAAAAAACAATAGCTCCGGGTCCAGTGCCAACGCACGAGCCAAGGCGGCGCGTTTGAGCATGCCCCCCGACAGCTCAGATGGTTTTTTGGCCCCGGCCGCGGCCTCAAGCCCGGCCAGGTTAATCTTCATATCTGCCAGTTCGCTCATCAGTTTTTCCGACAGGCGCGTATGTTCGCGCAAAGGCAACAGCACGTTTTCCTTGACCGTCAGCGAAGAAAACAGCGCCCCGTTTTGAAACAGCACCCCCCAGCGACTTTCCAACCCCCGGCGACTGGAGGCGCGCTGGGTATCATGGCCCAGCACATGAATGCTGCCCCCCTGGGGGCTGCGCAGACCCAAAATGGTATTCATCAGCACTGATTTACCAGTGCCTGATCCGCCTACCAGCCCCAATACTTCGCCGCGATAGACATCCAGATTCAAATTCTGGTGCACTACATGGGGGCCAAACGCATTGGTCAGATTGCGCACCTCGATGACGGTTTCTCTTTGTGCGTCACTCACCAGTCCAGCTCCAGATAAATCATGGCAAATACCGCATCGATAAAAATGACGGTAAAGAGCGCCTGTACCACCGAAGCGGTAGTACGTTCGCCCAGGGATTGCACATTGCCCTCGACCAGCAGGCCCTGGCGACAACCGATCAGCGAGATGGCCAGCGCAAATACCGGGGCCTTGGCAATGCCCACCCAGAAATGGATCAGCGGCACATTTTCCTGCATGCGAGTAACAAACAGGGTTGGCGATACATCCAGCACCGCCCAGGTTACCAGACCGCCCCCCACCAACCCGGCCATGGTGGCGGCAAAGGACAGTATGGGCGCCATGATGATACAGGCGATCACCCGGGGCAGCACCAGCACCTCAAACGTGTCCATGCCCAGCACCTGCATGGCATCAATTTCCTGACGCATTTTCATGGCGCCGATATGGGCGGTAAAGGCGCTGTTCGAGCGCCCGGCCAAGATCAGCGCCATCATCATCACACCAAATTCGCGCAACACCGCCAGCGCCACCAGATCAACGGTGAAGAGCGACGCGCCAAAGCGTTCCAGCAGATTGGCCCCCAAAAACGCCACCACCGCGCCAATAAAAAATGCCAATAGCGCAATAATGGGCAGTGCATTGACCCCGGCCTCTTCGGCAACATTGATGATGGCATTCCAGCGAATCCGCCGCGGATGGGTAAGCACCCGCCAGAAGGTGCTGAGCAATTGCCCCAAAAAGGCTGCGGTTTCCACCCCTTCGTTCAAGGCCCGCATCACCGCCCGGCCAGAGCGCACCAGGATCAGATGCCAAAGATTGTGCGGCGCGGGCGGGGCGGGGCAAACCTCGGAATTGGCATCGGCCTCGGCCATCAGTCTTTGCGCCACCCGGTGTTCACCAATATAGGTAAAATCCATATGGGGCCTTGAACAAGACCGCACCGTACGCCCCAGCACAAACGCTCCGGCCAGATCAATCCGGCCAAGATTTCGCACATCAAACACGGCCTCATTGCCGTCGATTTGCGCCTCCATTTCACGCAGGCGCTTGTCCATTTTGGCCAGATTATCGGCCACCCAATCCCCAACCGGGATCAGGATCACACGGCCACCTTCCCTCTGCACAGAGATGTCGATAGGTTTGGAATCATGACGGTTGGTTTTCATTGCGCACACGCAATCAGCCAGACGCATATACGTCAAGCAAAAGGATCGAAAAGCCCCATGCGCCAACTGGAAATCATTGCCGAATCTTGGCCCATAACCGGCACGTTTCGCATTGCCCGCGGGGCCAAAACCCATGCGCAGACCCTGATGGTCTGTCTGCACGAAGACGGCAAAACCGGGTGCGGTGAATGCGTACCCTATGGCCGTTATGGCGAAAGCATAGACAGCGTTACCGCCCAGATAGAGGTGCAAAGGCATGCACTGGAAAACGGATTAACCCGCCAAGACCTGCAAAGCGCCATGCCCCCGGGCGCGGCACGAAATGCGGTGGATTGTGCATTGTGGGATTTGCAAGCCAAACAAAGCGGTGTGCCGGTATGGCAACGGGCCGATCTGGCAAGGCCCCAACCGGTCCCCACCGCCTTTAC
>WFTT01000057.1 GCA_015485335.1 Robiginitomaculum sp. | reverse complement strand
TCATTGATGCGGGTGTTAAAGTCGGCAAAGATTTCCAGCTCCAGCGCATGAGCACGTTCCGTGGCCCCGGCAATTTTGGCGTCCAGTTCGGCCAGCTCACTGGGGGTAAAGCGCACCGCACTGCCCAGGGTCTGGCGATGGGTAAATTGTGTGCTGAGTGGCTCGGCCATGAATTTATCGGCATGGCGCGGGGTAACCTCAATAAAATAGCCCAGCACATTATTATGCTTGATCTTCAGGGAGGTCACATCGCAAAGGCGCGCATAGTCGGCCTGCAGGCGAGCAATCACCTGGCGGGCATTGCGGCCCAGCTCGCGGGTTTCATCCAGCGCCGCGGACCATCCTTTGGCGATAAAGCCACCATCGCGGGTATAGAGCGGCAATTCGTCATTAAGCGCTTTTTTCAGATCCCGTGCCAGCACCCCGGCGGCGCTGTCATTGGCCAGGGATATGGCCTGCAAGGCGCTGGCCAGCTCTTCGGGCGGGGCCGATAGCGGCGAGGTGGGGAAGATGGCGTTTAAGGTTTCCCCGTTTTGCAAAACCTGTGCAATGGCGGCCAGATCCCGCGGGCCCCCGCGGCTCAGGGTCAGGCGGGATAATGCCCGTTCCCCATCCGGGCAATGGCGCAAGGCTGTGCGCACCTTTTCCAATATGCCGCTTTCTTCGGTGAACCAGGTAATGGCATCATGGCGGCGGGCCATGATTTGCAAATCCAGTGATGGCCGGGTCAGCCGGTCGGCGAACAATCGCCCCCCCGCAGCGGTCAAGGTACAATCCAGATTATCCAGCAGCGCGCCTTTTTTCTTGCCCGCCAGGGTAGTCAGCAATTCCAGCGATCCGCGGGTTGCCGGGTCAATGGCCATCCAGCCCGTATGGTCCAGATGTACGGGCGGGGCCAACCGCGAGGGCTGGCCGGCCTGGGTGATCTGTAAATAGGTATGCAGGGCGCACATGGCGCCTTTTTCGGCCATTGAAAAATCGCCAAAACCGTCCAGCGAGCTGACCCCGAAGGCGGCACACAGGGCGGATAAATGCTGGCGCGGGCGAAAATGACTGGCGGGCAGGGGGGTGGGGACCAGACCCGGCAATGCCAAGTCTATGCGTTCTCGTATCTCCGCATCCGCACTGTCCTGGATCAGGACTTCACGGGGGCCAAGGGCGCTCAGCAATTCTTCGGCTCCCAGATGGTCGGTCTGGCTGGCACAAAACTCGCCGGTGGAAATATCGGCCCAGGCCAGTCCCCATGCCCCGGTGCCATCGCGGTGCAGGGCACAAACCCGGCTGGCCTGGCGTGGTTCCAACAGATTGTCTTCGGTCAGGGTGCCGGGGGTAACAATGCGCACAATCTCGCGGCGGACCACGGCCTTGGCGCCGCGTTTCTTGGCCTCTTTGGGGTCTTCGGTCTGTTCGCAAATAGCCACCCGGTGGCCGCGGGCGATCAGGCGTGGCAGATAGGTTTGCGCTGCGGCCACGGGCACGCCGCACATGGGGATGTCCTCGCCCAGATGTTTACCCCGCTTGGTTAGAGCTATGCCCAGGGTCGCCGAGGCGGCACGGGCATCGTCAAAAAACAGTTCGTAAAAATCGCCCATACGATAAAACAACAGCGCATCTGGGGCGCTTTCCTTAATAGCCAGATACTGAGCCATCATGGGTGTGGGCGCGGATTTTTTAGCTTTGACCATGGTGCATAAACTAGAGGCGGTTTTTTTGGACGCAAGTATGATTGCGTGCAAAACGCGCTGCGCCTAACGTGGGTACCTTACTGAATCGGAGCGAATCAGTCATGGCGCGTAAAAAACATATGTTTTCTGATGAAGAGGTTCTGGCCTTTCATCAATACCCCCAGCCAGGCAAGATCGAAATTGCGGCCTCAAAACCCATGTCGACCCAGCGGGATCTGGCCATGGCCTATTCGCCGGGGGTGGCGGTGCCGGTTCGCGAAATCGCTAAAAACTCTGATCTGGTTTACGAATATACCGCCAAGGGCAACACCGTTGCCGTGGTCAGTAATGGCACGGCCATTTTGGGTCTTGGCAATCTTGGCCCGGCGGCCTCCAAGCCGGTGATGGAGGGCAAAGCAGTCCTCTTCAAGCGCTTTGCCGATGTGGACGGTATTGATATCGAGATTGAGGAAACCGAGATTGCGCCCTTTGTGGAATGCGTCAAACGCTTTGGTAATTCCTTTGGCGGGATCAATCTGGAAGATATCAAAAGCCCTGAGTGCTTTATTATCGAATCTGAATTGCGCGATGCACTGGATATTCCGGTGTTTCATGATGACCAGCACGGCACGGCGATTATTACATCGGCGGCCTTGATCAATGCGGTGCATCTGACAAACCGTAAAATTGAAGATCTCAAAGTGGTGCTGGTGGGGGCTGGGGCCGCAGGCCTGTCGGTCTTGAACCTCGTCAAAAGCCTGGGCGTTAAAGATGAAAACGCCATTGCGGTGGATATTGAAGGGGTGGTGCACAAGGATCGGGATGATCTGGATCAATGGAAGCGCATGCATGCCGTCGATACGGATTTGCGCACGTTGGAAGAGGTTATGGTGGATGCAGATTGCGTGCTGGGTTTTTCCGCCGCTGGCGCGATCACCCAGGACATGGTCAAATCCATGGCCGATCAACCAATTATCTTTGCCTTGGCCAATCCGGATCCGGAAATTACGCCCGAAGAGGTGATGGCGGTACGCCGCGATGCCATTATGGCCACCGGGCGATCCGATTATCCCAATCAGGTCAATAATGTTCTGGGCTTTCCCTATATTTTCAGGGGCGCACTGGATGTACGCGCACGCACCATTAATGAAGAAATGAAGGTGGCCTGCGCCCATGCGCTGGCCGGTCTGGCGCGCGAAGATGTCCCCGATGAAGTGGCCGCAGCCTATCACGGAGCGCGGCCTACCTTTGGCCGTGAATATATAATCCCTGCCCCTTTTGATCCGCGGCTGATCTCTTTTGTACCACCCTTTGTGGCCCAGGCGGCCATGGACAGTGGCGTGGCCCGCAAACCCATACGCGATATGGACGCCTATCAGAACCAGCTGGCGCGGCGTCTTGATCCGACCGCGGGCCTGATCCAGCGCATCCATGGGGTGGTGCGCAATGACCCCAAAACCATTGTCTTTGCCGAAGGCGAAGAACCAGCTATGATCCGCGCCGCGTATTCCTTTCAGAACCAGGGCTTTGGCAAGGCCATTTTGATCGGCCGCGAACAACAGGTGCGGCGTAATATGAAGCTGGTGGGGCTGGATGAAAGCACCGATCTGGAAATCTGTAATGCCATGCTGTCGGATCGCAATCCGGACTATTTTGATTATCTCTATAAACGCCTGCAGCGGCGCGGCTATCTGACCCGCGATGTACAGCGCCTGATCAATAATGATCGCAATATTTTCTCCAGCTGTATGGTGGCACTGGGCGATGCAGATGGTTTGGTGACCGGCATTACCCGCAATTATGATATTGCGCTCAAAGACGTGCTGCGTGCCATCGACCCCAAACCCGGCACCCGAATTATGGGCATGTCGATCGCCCTTTCCAAAGGCCATACGGTGTTTATCGCCGATACCAATGTGACCGAATTTCCGGGGCCCGAGGATTTGGCAGAGATTGCCATTGAAAGCGCCCGCACGGTGCGGCGGCTGGGTTTTACCCCGCGGCTGGCCTTTCTGGCCTATTCCACCTTTGGCAATCCGGGGGGCGAGCGGTGCAATAAAATCCGCGAAGCGGTGGAAATCCTGGATGCCCGGGATGATCTGGATTTTGAATATGAGGGCGAAATGGCCGCCGATGTGGCGCTGGATCCAACCACCCAGCGCCTGTTCCCGTTTTCGCGCCTGACGGGTCCGGCCAATGTGCTGATCATGCCGGCGGTACATTCGGCGTCGATCTCAACCAAATTGCTCTCCACCATTGGTGATAATACCGTAATCGGTCCCTTGCTGACCGGCCTGCAAAACCCTGTACAGATTTGCCGTCTGGGGGCCACGGTTTCCGATATTGTCAATATGGCGGCGATTACCGCCTATGATTTAAGCGGCGATGGCTGATTTTACGTGATTTTTGGCTTGGCACTGGCCAGCGCCCGCGCGGCGGTCCAGCGCATGGCCAGCAACACAAAAAGAATGGCCGGGATGCCAATGGCGGCGGTGGTAACAAAAAATAACGGATAACCCAATTTATCCACCATCATGCCGGAAAACCCGCCAAACAGCTTGCCCGGCAAGGCATAGAACGAACTGAATAATGCATATTGCGTTGCCGAAAAGGCCCGGTTGGTCAGGCTGGACATATAGGCGATCAGCGCCGTTCCTGCCCATCCCGCAGAAAGGTTTTCCAATGTGATGGCCGCGACCAGCTTGGTGGTCTGTGCATCCTGGGTGGCCAGCCAGGCAAAGCCCAGGTTTGATCCAGCACCCAGAATGGCACCCGCCAGCAGAACCGGATATACACCCCAGCGATTGGCCGCAATCCCGGCCAGCAGAGCCCCGGCCAGCATCACCCAGATGCCGTAAAATTTGGAGATGGTGGCGATCTGCCCCAAGGTATAGCCCATGTCCAGATAAAACGGATTGGCCATGAACCCCATAACAAAATCGGTCAGTCGATATAGGCCGATCAGGGCCAGAATAAAAAAGGCCAGACCGCGATAGCGCTGAACAAAGTCGGCAAAGGGCGCAACGACCGCCGTGTACAGCCAGGTGGTGGCCTCACCAATGGCGCTATGGCCGGCAATTTTGTGCACAACATCCACGCCGCCGCTCTTTGGTTCAGCTGGTTTTGGCTCGGGCGCAAAAAATACGCCGATCGGCCCGACCAGCATCATCAGTGCCAGCACCCGATAGGAAAAGTGAAAGTCATGGGCCGCGGCCATGGCCAATACGCCAAAGCCCGCCGCAATCATGCCAAAGCGGTACCCCCATTGATAAATTGCCGCCAACAAGGCCTGATCCTCGACGCGGGCCACATCAATGCGCCAGGCATCCAGCGCAATATCCTGGGTGGCCGAGGCAAAGGCGATAACCACCGTGATCAATGCCACGGGCAAAAGATTTTGGCCGGGATTGGTGGTCGAGGCAAAGACTATGGCGCCAAAAAGCACAATTTGCGCCACCAGCATCCACGAGCGTCGTCGCCCCAGCCGGCGGGTTAAAAACGGGATCGGCAGCCGGTCCACCAGCGGGGCCCAAAGAAATTTAAAAGTATAGGCCAGCCCCGCCCAGGCAAAAAAGCCAATGGCCGAACGGCTGACCCCTTCATAGCGCAACCAGGCAGACAGGGTGGAAAACACCAACAGGATTGGCAGGCCCGCCGAAAAACCCAAAGCGAGCATCACCAAAGATCGTCGCCAACCCAGCATGGATAGAGACTGTTTAAGAGAGGGGCGCGTTTCAGAGGAGGTTTGGGAAGACATTCATGGGCCTGAGCAAGAGAAAACTTAGGCGAGTTTCGCCTGCTTTTCATCCAAGGTCCAGCGCTGTCGTACGGCCAGCAGGGTTTGGGCATCAATGGGTTTGGTAACAAAGCCGGTCATGCCCGCAGCCAGACAGGCCTTGCGGTCTTCCTCAAAGGCATTGGCGGTCAGCGCAATAATGGGGATATCTTTCCACGCTCCACCCAGGGCCCGCATGGCCCGGCAGGCACTGGGGCCATCCATTTTGGGCATGCGCATATCCATAAAGACCAGATCAAAAATTTGCGTACGGGCCAGATCCAGCGCTTCATTGCCATCCGTAACATGGATGACGGTACAGTTTTCCCGGTCCAGCAAGGCCATGGCCAGTTTGGCGCTAAGCGGATCATCCTCGACCAGCAATATGCGGGTGTGGCCTGGTGTTGGGGCCGCCGGTTCCGCGGCGGTTTGATCAGGCGCAGGGGGCGGTGCCTCCTGCGCCGGGTTTTGAGCGGCGGGCAGACTGGCCGGAGGTGGTGCCGGTTTTGCATTTTTTATCAGGGTATTGGCGGGCACCATGACCGAGCTTTTATTGCGTCGGCGGTCCCGTTCGGGGGCTTCGACGGCGCGACGCGATGTCCGCCGATCCGCATTGATACGGCCAATGGCGATCGATCCACCCTGTGGCAAAGGGGCTTCATCCCATTCAATCCAATAGGTACGCCCCTCGGCCAGCACCTGGCCATAGGCGCGGTTATCATGAAATGCTCCAATTTGCGCCCCGGAAACAGCTCCATCAAAGCGACGGTCTATCCAGTCTTCGGGCTCACCGCCAAAAATGCGGGTAAAAGCCGGATTGACGTTGACTATGCGGCGCCCGGCATCCCGGCAAACCGCCAAATCGTTCATATGCGTGAAGTATGTATCAAATGTATGTCCCATGGGAGCGGTATAACAAAGGGACGTTTAGGAAACCTTGACGCTGGGCATGGAAATGCCGGTTTGATCCGCCGCCTGAACCGGGCGGCGCAGGCCCAGAGCTTCGGCAATATGGACGCGGCGAACCCCGTCACTGTTTTCAAGGTCGGCAATTGTGCGCGCCGTGCGCAAGACCCGGTGATAGCCCCGGGCGGTCAGGGCCATGGTCTGGGCCGCCTGGATCAGTAATTGCCGTCCGGCCTCGTCCGGATTGGCCAGTTTTTCCAGCATGGCCGTTGGCATTTCTGCATTGGTGGCGGCGCCGGCATTCTCGCTGTATTTCTCTGCGCGGTGCATTTGTATTTCCCGGGCAGCCAGCACCCGCGCCGCCGCTTCGGCAGTGCCCTCAACCGGTGCAGGCAGGGCCAGATCGGCGGCGGTCACCGCCGGCACCTCGATCTGCAGATCGATGCGGTCCATCAATGGTCCCGATATACGTGCCTGATAATCCCGGGCGCACCGGGGCCCCCGGCGACAGGCATAGCCATCGGCCCCGGCAGATCCACACCGGCACGGGTTCATGGCGGCGATCAGCTGAAAACGGGCGGGATATGCAATATGTGCATTGGCGCGGGCGACACTGATCTGTCCGGTTTCCAATGGCTGGCGCAAACTGTCCAGCACTTGCGGGGTAAATTCGGGCAGTTCATCCAGAAACAAAACCCCACGATGGGCCAGGGATGCCTCCCCCGGGCGGGCCTTGATGCCGCCGCCCACCATGGCCGCCATCGAGGCGCTGTGATGGGGGCTGCGAAATGGCCGCGACCGGCTTAATCGTCCCCGCTCCAACAGTCCCGCCACCGAATGCACCATGGAGACTTCCAGCAATTCCTGGGCATTTAAGGGCGGCAACAGGCCCGGCAGGCGCGCCGCCAGCATGGATTTGCCAGAGCCGGGCGGCCCGATCATCAAAAGGTTGTGCCCACCGGCGGCGGCAATTTCCAGGGCGCGTTTGGCCAGCTCCTGCCCCTTTACGTCCGAGAGGTCCGGATGCATGGCGTCTTCATGCAAAGCGCCGGGTTTGGGTTGCTCCAACACCTGGCGGCCCTTGATATGATTAATCAGGGCAATAAGATTGCGCGGGGCCAGAATGGCCAGCTCCCCGGCCCAGGCGGCCTCCGGACCGCTGGCCTCCGGGCAGATGAGGCCCAGCCCCATGCCATGGGCCGCCATGGCCGCCGGCAAGGCTCCGGTCACCGGGGCGATGGTGCCATCCAGTGATAACTCACCCATAGCGGCAAAGCCCTCCAGTGCATCCATGGGCAAAACCCCGATGGCCACCATCAGACCCAGGGCGATAGGCAGATCATAATGGCTGCCCTCTTTGGGCTGATCGGCCGGGGCCAGATTGATCACCAAACGCTTGGCTGGCAAAGCCAGGCCAATGGCCGCAAAGGCGGCGCGCACCCGTTCGCGGCTTTCGGCGACCGCCTTGTCCGCCAGCCCGACAATAGAAAAGGCCGGCATGCCGGAACTGATCTGCACTTGCACATCCACCGGCGCGGCCTCCACGCCTTCAAAGGCAAAGGTCTGGATATGAATACCCATCAACATGGCTCCCCTGAATGCCTTTCAGCCTATACGTGGGGTTTATCTTGTCAAGAACAAAAAAGGAACATAGGCTAAATGTTCATATATCTTAACTTGCAGGGGACCAGGTGGCACGCCATATAAGGGTACAGTGGAGGACGCAATATGCAGATAGGTCAGGCGGCACGACGGTTTTGGTCAAAGGTTAAATCCATTGGTCGAAAGCCGGTGGGCGATGAACCTGTGGTCGAGCCGGCCAAAAGCGTCCCTTTGCCCAAAAGGCGCCCTTGGCGAAGCTGGCGTAAAATCGCCGCGGGGATTGTGATTGCCCTGGTATTACTGTGGCCAATACTGGCCATGCTGACCAGTCGCATTGATGATAATCCGGAATTTACCCCGACCTTTGATCCCAAAGGCGGCTCCCACGCGGTGGCAATGGTGGCCAGCTTGATGGATGACGAGCTGAAAAAAGCCGGCTGGGTGGCCAATGCGCCCTTTTTTGTGCCGGCGCATATGCTCAATAATATGCCCAATTACCAGATTGGAATGGTCACGGCGCTGGGCCGGTTTGCCTTCGAGCTGGAAGACCAGATCGGTCGCGAGCGTGGCTCGTCCGCCTCGGATCCGGACCTCTCCATTGCCCGGGCGCGGCTGCAATATTCGCCCACTACCTGGATTTTAAAACCGGGCACCTTGTGGCCCACGGCTTCGGCGGAAAGCCAGTATAAAGAGGCCGTGCAGGCGCTTCGGCGCTATAACTCCCGTCTGGCCGCCGGCGACGCCACCTTTGATACCCGGCCGGACAATTTGCTCGCCGCCCTGGATCGCATTGCCTATGACTTGGGGTCGGCCTCGGCTGAGCTGGAGGCACAAATCACCGGGCGGCATAAAACGCTTGGGCTGTTGGATTTTAAGGCGGACAAGATTTTCTATCGCACCAAGGGCCGGGCCTATGGCTATTATATGATCCTGAAGGCGTTGCGTTCGGATTTTGCCCCGGTGATCGAAGGGCGCAAAGCGACCGAGCTTTATAACAATATGCTCGAAGAGTTGCGCATTGCCGCGGTGATGCAACCTCTTGTGGTCAATAACGGTACGCCCGGCGGCCAATTTTTCCCCAATCATCTGGCCAATCAGGGTTTTTATATCCTGCGCGCCCGGGCCAAATTGCGCGAATTGACCGATATTTTGAAGAAATAGGGGGATCTGTATACACACCAGACCCTTGAAGGCGTGCTGGCGCTGCGCCATGTGAAGACATAGACTGTATGACAAAGCAAAAGAGAGAAAAATGTTTATCGAAACCCAGTCCACGCCCAATCCGGCAACGTTAAAGTTTTTGCCGGGGCGCGAAGTCTCCCCCTCGGGCGTGCATGATTTTCGTGATGCCGAGGCGGCACAAGGCTCGCCACTGGCCCAGGCGCTCTTTGCCAATGAAGGGGTGCGTGGGGTGTTTCTGGGACCGGACTTTATTGCCATCACCAAAGACGAGGCCCACGAATGGCCGCATTTAAAACCCGTTTTACTGGGCGCGATTATGGATCATTTCCAATCCGGCGCCCCGGTACTGGGCGGCGGCGATGGGGCGGCGGCCGAGGAAGAACAATATGAAGGCGAAACCGCCGAAATTGTCGAACAGATCAAAGAGCTGATTGATACCCGGGTGCGCCCGGCGGTGGCCCGCGATGGCGGCGATATTGTATTCCAGCGCTTTGATGTGGATACCGGCCTGGTCTATCTGCATATGCGCGGCGCGTGCGCAGGCTGTCCATCCTCGACGATGACGCTAAAGCACGGTATTGAAAACCTGCTCAAGCACTATGTGCCAGAGGTAAGCGCCGTCGAGGCCGCATTATAATTCAACAAGGATACCCTTATGGCTGACCCCCTATCCGACCTCGCCTTTGACCAGTTGTTTCGCGAGGCCCGCACGGCCAATGCCTGGCAGGACAAGGATGTGCCCGAAGTGATGGTGCGGGCGATCTATGATCTGATGAAATGGGGTCCGACCAGCGCCAATATCTGCCCGGCCCGGTTTTTGTGGATCCGTTCCGAGGATGCCAAGGCGCGCCTGAACCCCTTTCTGATGGAAAGCAATATCCCCAAAGTGATGAACGCCCCCTGGACGGTGATCATCGCCTGGGATGAAAAGTTTGAAGACAAGGTACCCCAGCTTTTCCCTCATAACCCCGATGCCAAAAACTGGTTTACGGAACCTGAGGCCCATTTTGATGCTGCCTTTCGCAATGGCACCTTGCAAGGGGCCTATCTGATGATGGCGGCGCGGGCGTTGGGGCTGGATTGCGGACCCATGTCCGGCTTTGACCGCGATGGTGTGGATAAAGAGTTTTTTGCGCCGGATAAGCAAATGCGCCATTGGAAATCCAATTTTATCTGTGCCCTTGGCTATGGCGATGATGCCGGCCTGTTCGAGCGCTCCCCCCGCCTGACCTTTGAAGATGCCAACGTCATTTTATAAGCAATGACCCTGTTGTTGATCGATACCAGCACCGCCCGGTGCGCCGCCTTTGTGCGCCATGGCACGAATGATCATCAACAGATCGAGGCTGGCAGTCGTGGCCAGGATGCCCGTCTGGCCCCCATGGTGCGCGATCTGCTGGTCACGGCTGGGCTGACCCCAAAAGACATTAGCCGGATCGGGGTGGTCATTGGCCCCGGGGCCTTTACCGGGGTCCGTATTGGGGTTTCTTTTGCCCGCGGTCTTGGGCTGGCGCTCTCAGTACCGGTGGTGGGGGTCAATGCGCTGGATGTGTTTGCGCTTTTGGGGGCGGCATACGGCCATAGCGCCGGGGTATGTGATATTGGCCGGGGCGAGCTGGCCTATCGGCTTTGTGAGCAGGGCACCTTGCAGGGCGAATATGAAACCGCCCCGGTGGAAGAGGCGCTGGCAACAATTCGTGCCTTTGGCAGCGATAAACCGGTTTATATAGCGGGCACCGCTGCGGCGCAGCTGGATGGGGAAATTTTGCGCGATACGGGCAAAAATGAACTGGATATGGCGGTTATTGCCGATCTGTTGATAGCCGGAACCTTGCCACAGCTGGAGGCCCTGCCCTGGTATCACCGTCCCCCCGATGCCAAATTACCGGGCGGGATTACCCCGTGAGCAATATCACCATCCGGCAGGCTAATGCCGATGATGCCGCCATTTTGGCCGCCCTGCATGGCGCCTCTTTTCAACCCTCATGGGATGAAGCGGCCATGGTGGGCCTGTTGGGTAAAAACGCCGTGGCCGTGCTGGTCTCTTGCGGGAGTAAGGTGGTGGGTTTTGCCCTGTCGCGCGTGGCCGCCACCGAGGCCGAACTGCTCAGCATTGCCATATCCCCCAGGATGCGAAATCAGGGGTTGGGCAGGGCGCTGTTATCCGCCTTGAATGCAGATTTGAAGGAGCGCGGTGTAGATACCCTCTTTCTGGACGTGGCCAGCGACAACGCCGCCGCCACCCATCTTTATGAAAGTTTTGGGTTTTCCCGCTTGGGATTGCGTAAAAAATATTATGCCAATGGCGCGGATGCACTAACCTATTCTCTCACCCTGGGGTGAGGTCAGGTATGGACAAAAGCGCCATTTGCCAGCAGTAAAGAAGAGAACTTATTCACAGGAGCCCACGTGCCGAACCGTCTGGAAGAATTATGTGCGCAAAAAGGTATGCGCATGACCGAGCAACGACGTATTATCGCACGCGTGCTGTCCGAGGCGGTGGATCATCCGGACGCCGAGGAGTTGTATGCCCGGGCTGCGGCGCTGGATCCGAAAATTTCCCTGGCCACGGTGTATCGCACGGTGCGTCTGTTTGAAGATGCCGGGGTGATTTCCCGCCACGACTTTGGTGATGGCCGCGCCCGGTTTGAAGAATTACCCGATGATCACCATGACCATCTGATCGACGTCAAAACCGGCGAAGTGATCGAGTTTGTCGATGAAGAGATCGAAAAGCTGCAGGAAAAAATCGCCAAAAAACTCGGCTATCGCCTGGTCGATCACCGCCTGGAACTGTATGGCGTAAAGGATAAATCCTGACCCATGAGCGGTACGAAAAAGCGCGTCTTTATCAAAACCTTTGGCTGTCAGATGAATGTCTATGACTCGGCGCAAATGGCGACCTTGCTGGGCACTGAGGGCTATGACGAGGTTGGGGAAGCCGAGAATGCCGATCTGGTGGTACTGAACACCTGCCATATTCGTGAAAAAGCCGCCGAAAAAGTTTATTCAGACCTTGGCCGGTTGCGCCAGATCAAGGAGGCACGCGCCAAGGACGGCAAAACCACCCAGATTGCCGTAGCTGGCTGTGTGGCCCAGGCCGAGGGCGCCGAGATCCGGCGCCGCGCCCCGGTGGTGGATTATGTGGTGGGGCCGCAAAGCTATCAGCGTCTGCCGCAAATGCTGCGCGGCGAGGAAGACCCGCTGGCCACCGATTTTGCCGTGGATGACAAGTTCGAGCGTCTGGCCAAAAAACGAGCCGCCAATGGCCCTACCGCCTTTGTCACGGTACAAGAAGGGTGCGATAAATTCTGCTCTTTCTGTGTGGTGCCCTATACCCGCGGTGCCGAACATTCACGCAGCGCCCAGGAAATCAGTACCGAAGTGCGAACCTTGGTGCGTTATGGGGTGCGCGAAGTGACGCTGCTTGGCCAAAATGTCAACGCCTGGGCCGCGCCGGGTCTGGATGGTGGCAAAGATTGGGGACTTGGCGAGCTGATTGCGCATCTGGCGCAGATCGAAGGGCTGGCGCGTATTCGTTATACCACCTCGCACCCGCGGGATATGGATGATGGCCTGATTGCGGCGCACCGGGACATTGATGTGTTGATGCCCTATTTGCATTTGCCGGTACAATCTGGCTCTGATGGTGTGCTCAAGGCCATGAACCGCGGCCATACCATGGATATGTATTATCGCCTGATCGATAATATCCGCGCCGCCCGTCCCGATATTGCCCTGTCGGGTGATTTTATAGTCGGCTATCCCGGCGAAAGCGATGCGGATTTTGAAGATACCCTGAAGGCCGTGCGCGATATTGGCTATGCTTCGGCCTATTCGTTTAAATATTCCCGCCGCCCGGGTACGCCGGGGGCCAAGCGCGATGATCAGATACCCGAAGACGTCAAAGCCGATCGCTTAAGCGCCCTGCAGGACCTGCTGGTCTCGCAACAGATTGCCTTTAATGAAAGCCTTATTGGCAAAACCCTGCCGGTACTGTTTGATAAAAAAGGCCGTCACGAGGGGCAGATTTGCGGGCGCAGCCCTTATCTGCAAAGCGTTTATGTGCAGGGACCTTTACACCTGATCGGTACATTGGTTGATGTAAAAATCACCAGTGCCGGCCGCAATGCGCTCAGCGGCCATCTGGTTTCGGAGGCAATGAGCCCGGCGTGAGCAAAACAACACGCATAGCCCTGGACACCCCTGCCAATGCCGCCAAAATCTGTGGCATCAACAGCGAAAATCTGGCCCTGATCGAACAGGCCTTTGATGTCCTGATCGATGCGCCGGGGGATGGGTTTGTCCTTCAGGGCAGCGAGGACGGCCAGCGCCGTGCCCGCGAGGTTCTGAAAACCCTGATTGCCGAGGCCCATACCGGGGCCGGCCCGGATGTGCAAAGCGTGCGCGCCGCCATTCAGTTTGCCAAAAAGGGTGAGAAGGTAAATGCCAAGGACGGCTTTCACGTGCCCCGCGCCCGCCGTCTGATCAATCCGCGCAATCCGGCCCAGAAAAAATATCTGAAATTGCTCAAAGGGGCTGATGCCGATCTGGTGTTCGGGGTTGGCCCCGCAGGCACCGGCAAAACCTTTTTGGCGGTGTGTTACGGGGCCGCCCTCTTGGCCAGCCGCAAGATTGACCGGCTGATCATTGCCCGCCCGGCGGTGGAGGCGGGCGAACGCCTTGGGTTTCTGCCCGGTGATATGGCTGAAAAAATCGACCCCTATATGTTGCCGGTCTGGGATGCCCTGAACGAGGCTTTGGGCCAGGAAACCGTTTTGAAACGTCGCGCCGAAGGGCGTATTGAAGTGGCGCCTCTGGCGTTTATGCGCGGGCGCACGCTCAGCCATGCCTTTGTCATTCTGGACGAGGCGCAAAACGCCACCATCGGCCAGATGCATATGGTGCTGACCCGCCTTGGCGAAGGCAGTAGGATGATTGTTACCGGCGATCCCAGTCAGTCTGATCTGCCCACCGGCCAGCCTTCGGGATTGTCCCATGCGCTGGAAATTCTGGACGGGGTGAAGGGATGCGCCATTGCCCGCTTTACCCAAAAAGATGTGGTTCGCCACCCGCTGGTGGCGCGCATTGTGGCGGCCTATGAGGCGGCGGGGCGCTCGGGCTGATGGCCAGAATACTGCGGGAAATCGATGTGCGCATCTCCGGTGATGGCTGGCCAATGGACGAGGCCGCGGCACAAATACTGGTTGGTGATGTGCTGGCGGCGGCCGAGGCCCACCTTGGCCCCTTGCGCGAAGGCAATATAGAGGTCTGGTTTGCCGATGATGATGACTTGCAGGCGCTGAACCGCCAGTATCGCGGCAAGGATGCGCCCACCAATGTGTTGTCTTTTGCCGCCATTGCCCCCCCGGGGCTCCATTTTACCCCTTCTTTGGGGCAACTGGCTTTGGGCTTTGGGGTCTGTGCAGGCGAGGCGCAAAGTCGTTCACTGGATATTCTGGACCATATCCGGCATCTGGTTTTACATGGCCTTTTGCATTTACAAGGTTATGATCATGTACAAGCGGATGATGCTGAAAAAATGGAGACCCTGGAGCGTGATATTATGAAGGCGCTGGGATTGCATGACCCTTATACCTTGGCGGGGGCCGATGATGTCTGATCGCGCGCCCGGGTTTTTTGCCCGGTGGTTTTCCAAACAGGCCCGCACCGCACCGCTGCTGGATGAAGAGGCGCAAAAGCTGATCGACAATGCCACGGCATTTGATCTGGTGCGCATCGAAGACATTATGGTGCCGCGTGCCGATATTGTGGCGGTCAGTGCCGATGCCAGTCTTGGTGAGCTGGTACAGGCTTTCATGCAATCCTCGCACTCGCGCCTGCCGGTCTATAACAACACCCTGGATGATCCGCGCGGCATGGTCCATATCAAGGATATCCTGCAATTTCTGGCACCCCAGGGCGAGGCAGCGGTGGATATGGATGCCAGGGTTTTAAGCAAAATTACCCGTCCGGTATTGTTTGCCCCGCCCAGCATGCAGGCCGATGACCTGATGGTGAAAATGCAAAGCACGCGGGTGCACATGGCCCTGGTGGTGGATGAATATGGTGGTACCGACGGTTTGGTCACGCTGGAAGATCTGGTGGAACAGATTGTTGGCAAGATCGAAGATGAGCATGACGGCGAAGCCCCGTCCTTGACCCGCATTGCCGAGGGAAAATGGGATGCGGATGCCCGGATCGCCATTGAAGAACTGGAGCGCGCCAGTGGTTTGTCTCTGATTGTGGATGAAGATGAAGACGATGTGGATACCCTGGGCGGGCTGGTGTTCCAGCTGGCCGGGCGGGTCCCGCAACGGGGGGAAATTCTGCTGCATCCGGCGGGACTAGAATTTGAAGTGATGGAGGCCGATCCACGGCGTATTCGCCGTTTGATGGTCCGTCATCATCATGACAAATAAGCCCTACGCAAAATTTATCGAACTTGCCGAGCGCGTGGCACATCTTGAAGGCTGGCGCGCCCATGGGCTGGCCTTGCTGGCCGGCGCTTTGGGGGTGTTGGGCCAGGCCCCGTTTCACCTATGGCCGGCCACCCTGATCAGCATGATCGTATTGGTCTGGTTGCTGGATGGTGCTTTTCGCCACCAGAACCCTGTGCGCACCGGGGCGGCCCGTGCGTTCAGCTTTGCCTATGGACAGTTTTTTGCCGGCCTCTACTGGATCGGGGCCGCCTTTATCAGTCGCGGGCCGGATTATATTCCGCTGATGCCGTTTGCGCTGGCCGCCCTGATGGCCGGACTGGCGCTGATCTGGGCGCTGGCCGGGGCGGTGGCGATCCGGTGCTGGACATTGGACCAGCGGCGCATTGCGGTCTTTGCCCTGGTGTTTTTTGCGGCCGAATGGGTGCGCGGGCATTTCTTCACTGGCTTTCCATGGAATCTGCCGGGCATGGTCTGGGCACCCGGGGGGGCGATCTCCCAATCGGCCAGCCTGTTTGGGGTGTGGGGATTATCCTTATTGACCTTGTTTGTTTTTGCCGCCCCGGCGGCCCTGGCTGGTCTGGACAAGACCTTTTGGCGACGAGCTTTGCCGTCTTTGCTCTCTTTACTGGTTTTCTCAGGGGGTATCATTTTTGGTGCGGTGCGTTTGGCCGGAGCCCAAAACGGAGTTCAGGAAGGGGTGCGTCTGCGTATTGCACAGGCGGTCATCAATCAGCGTGAAAAATGGAAACCGGAAAACCGGGCTGCGGTCCTGGATCATTATCTGCGCCTGTCAACGGCCCAGCCCCTGTCCACGGTCAGTCATGTAATCTGGCCCGAAGGGGCGCTGCCAACGCTTCTGCTGGAAGATGGTCCGGCGCTGGAGAAAATATCAAAAACCTTTGCCAATGGCCCGGTACTGCTGACCGGTCTGACCCGGCGCGAACGGGGCGATGAAGGCAGGGTCCTGTATCGCAATTCCCTGATTGCGCTCAGCTTTGCCGGTGGTCAGCCGCGCGTAGAAACCGTTTATGACAAGCATCATCTGGTGCCCTTTGGCGAATATATGCCGTTTGCCGCCCTGTTCGCAAAGCTGGGCATTAAAGGACTGATCAATTTTGATGATGGCTTTACGCCGGGGCCGGCACCTTCCAGCATGAAAATTGATAATCTGCCAGTGTTTTCACCGCAAATCTGTTATGAAATTGCCTATGCCGGGTTTACCCCCAAGGGCGAGGGGCGGCCCGCCTGGATCCTCAATATTTCCAATGATGCCTGGTTTGGCCCCACCACCGGCCCGTACCAGCATATGGATCATGCCCGTTTTCGTGCCCTGGAAGAGGGACTTCCCGTGGTGCGTTCCGTCAGTTCCGGAATTGCCGGGGTAATCGACCCCTATGGGCGCCTGCGCCTGCGGTTGGGGCGAGATGCCGACCGGGCCAGCGATGCAACCTTGCCATTGCCGCTGCCGGCCACTCTCTTTGGGCGTCACGGCACCCTGATTCTTTTGATCTTGGCAGGGGTGTTATTCTCGTTTAGGTTGTTTCGGGCCTGAAATTACGTGTGTCACAAATCGGTCATATACAGGTTGTAAGCCTTGAAAGATATTGCGTTATGGTTAGCGTATTGAATACGTTTAGCTAAATTAAGAAAAACAATACGATCGGGGAATTCTGTGTCAGAACGTTCTGCAAACCCAGTTGATGTCCATGTAGGCGCGCGTGTGCGCCTGCGCCGCCTGATGTTGCGCATGAGTCAGGATAAACTGGGTGAAAACCTTGGGGTTACCTTCCAACAAGTCCAGAAATACGAGCGCGGGACCAACCGGGTCAGCGCCAGCCGGCTGTGGGGTATGGCCGATGTTTTAGATGTGCCGGTACAGTACTTTTTTGAAGGTCTGGCCCTGGAGTCCGAGTCCGGTGGGTTTGGCGATAATGACCAAACTCCGCTGGTATATGACTTCATAAACTCGCCGGATGGGGTGCAATTGGCTGCGGCATTTTCACGCATCACCGACCCCAAAGTCCGCCGTCAGGTTTTGCAATTGGTGCGTGCGCTTGCTGGTGAGGGCGAGGACGAAGACGCCCCGCAAGAGTAACAGATACGGCAGTGTTGCGGCGGGCCATTTTGGGCTCGTTTTTCCGGTCTCAAGCGTTTGTGAGCGCGATTGTCATTGCATTTTGGTGCAGGATCGGCTTGTGTGTGCCACAAAATCATATAAAGAAATCTTTATATGGTGATATGAGGAAGCAAGCATGAGCCGTCAATCCTATATTTTTACAAGTGAGAGTGTATCCGAAGGGCATCCGGACAAGGTCTGTGATCGCATTTCCGACAGCATTGTTGATCTGTTTCTGGACCGGGATCCCGAGGCACGGGTAGCGTGCGAAACGCTGACCACGACCAACCGCATCGTGCTGGCCGGCGAAGTGCGTTGCCTGGAGCATATCGATGATGATGAGATCGAGGCCACGGCCCGCCAGGCGGTGCGCGATATTGGCTATGAACAGGAAGGCTTTCACTGGAAACACGCGGTTTTGGAAAACCTGCTGCACGAGCAATCACGCGATATTGCCATGGGCGTTGATGCATCGGGCAATAAGGATGAAGGGGCTGGTGACCAGGGCATCATGTTTGGTTACGCCACCAATGAAACGCCCGAGCTGATGCCGGCAACCCTGCAATATGCACATCAGGTTTTGCGCGATATGGCGGCGGCGCGCAAGGCGGATCCTTCTTTGGGCCTGGAGCCAGACGCCAAGAGCCAGGTGACGCTTGCCTATAATGGCAGTGTACCATTGCGCGCGACCTCAATTGTGGTTTCCACCCAGCATCGCGAGGGTCTGACTCCTGCTGATGTGCGTGAGATTGTCCGCCCCTTCGTAGAGGCGGTTCTGCCAGAGGGCTTTATGCCCCCGGAAGAAGAGTTTTATGTCAACCCAACCGGCAATTTTGTCATTGGTGGCCCTGATGGCGATAGCGGCCTGACCGGGCGCAAGATCATTGTGGACACCTATGGCGGGGCAGCCCCCCACGGGGGCGGCGCATTTTCGGGCAAAGATCCGACCAAGGTTGACCGCTCGGCCGCCTATATCAGCCGTTATTTGGCCAAAAATGTGGTGGCGGCGGATCTGGCGGATCGCTGTACCATCCAGCTGTCCTACGCCATTGGTGTGGCCAAGCCCTTGAGCATTTATGTGGACACTCACGGCACCGGTCGGTGCGATGAGGCCCGCCTTGAAAAAGTGCTGGCCGAGGCCGTAGACCTCAGCCCGCGCGGCATTCGCGAGCGTCTGGGCCTGAACAAACCGATCTATGCGCGCACGGCGGCCTATGGCCATTTTGGCCGCACGCCAGAGGCCGATGGTGGCTTCTCGTGGGAGAAGACCGATCTGGCAGATGAGTTGAAATCCCTTGCCGACTGAGGCATTTACACCGCGCCTTTATGGCCGCGCCAAGGGCCATGCGCTCAAGCCGCGTCAGGCAAAGCTGGTTGACGAGTTGTTGCCGACCTTGGCGCTGCCCTCTCCCATCAGGACGCGCGCCGATATTGTTGACGACACACAGGCGCTCTGGCTGGAGATTGGCTTTGGCGGGGCCGAGCATTTGATCGCCCAGGCCCGCGCCAACCCGGATGCCTGTCTGATCGGGATCGAACCCTATTTGAACGGTGTTGCCAAGGCGCTGGCCGGTGTCGAGGATTATGACCTGAAAAATGTTTTGCTGGAACGGGGCGATGCCCGGCTGATTCTGCAAACCATGCCCGATGCCATACTGGATCGGGTGTTTATTCTGTATCCCGACCCCTGGCCCAAAAAACGCCACCATAAACGTCGTCTGGTCCAGCGTGATTTTGTTGCTGAACTGGCTCGTGTGCTCAAACCCGGTGGACGCTTGCGCTTTGCCTCGGATATTGATCATTATCAGGCTTGGGCGCTGGAACATATTCTGAATGATGATCATTTTGACTGGACCGCGACGCGCGCCGATGATTGGCGCATTGCACCGGATGATCATGTGCCCACGCGCTATGAGGGCAAAGCTAAAAAGGCGGGTCGGCCGTGCGTTTATCTGGACTTTGTGCGCCGGTAATTTGGGAGCAGAAAGCTAATCGCTTTTGATAAAATGGCTCTTAGTTGTGCGACGCTTCAAAACTGATCTACGCCAAACGTACTGCATGAAAATTGGATATGCTCGTATCTCTATTCGCTACCCAGCTATGAAAGAGGCTCGGCGTGATCTTTGAGATATTGCCCGGCTTCTTCTTTGGTGATTTTCCCTTGGGCTAGGTTTTCTATCATTTCAGCATGATTATTGCCCGCTCCCGGTCGTAAATCGTACCCGTTATACCTCAAGAACATACCTGCTGAGGCAAATCCTGTTCGTTTGTTGCCATCAACAAACGGGTGATTGCGAGATATGCTTTCAGCATAGCTGGCCGCGAGTTGAAAAATATCATTCTCACCATAAGCATGCAGGTTTTTCGGGCGTGCGAGGGCGGATTCCAATAAACCAGCATCACGAATGCCCTGTGATCCGCCCGTCTTTTTGATTGATGTCTCATGAATATATTCAACCACCCGCAAGGTGAGCCAGTTCAGATCATCCATTTATTGTGCCAGTTTTTGCAAAGTTTCGTGATGTTTTTCCATAAACTGTGTGATTTCAGCTTTTCTTTCATCGCTCAAGTCATCATCAACTTGCTTGCCCTGTTCTTTGCGGATCAGTTCACGAATAAGCTCGCTGTCATTGGTATAGCCGCCTTTGGCAATTTGCGCTTTGATCCAGGCATCCTGTTTATCAGTAACGATGATGGTTTTTCTAACGGTCGCCATGAGACTTCTCCTATAATATCATCCTTTATCATATAATATCATATATATGATGATAAGGCCAGCGAGGTAATAACGACCATCACAATTGAGCAATAGGTCCACTGAGCAAGTTATTTGCACACAGGGCCAAACGCGCCTATATAGGGGCCAACAACATCGCTGATGCATTGGTATGATGCTTCAAGCGGGCCGCCTCGGCGGGCCGCTTTTTTCATGGCTGCACCAAAATTATCGGCCAGATCAGGATACGAACTTTGCGCGCCAAAACCGCCATTGAACAAACCATTTTACAGGTCATCGAGCCGGTTGCCGAACAGCTGGGTCTGGTCATTGTACGTGTGCGCCTGTTTGGCCGTGAAAAGCGCAAAGTACTGCAAATCATGGCAGAGCGGGCCGCAGATCACCAAATGGGGATCAAGGATTGCACAGCCCTTAGCCGCGCCATCTCGGCAGTGATTGATGTGGAAGACCCGATCCCGGGTGCTTATGAGCTGGAGGTTTCCTCCCCCGGCATCGAGCGCCCCTTGACGGTTATCGAAGACTTTGAACGCTGGGCGGGTCATACCGCCAAGCTGGAACTGGATCGTCTGGTCGAAGGCCGTCGCCGCTTTAAAGGCGTGCTGGGCGGACTGGACGGCGACAATATTGTTATTGATCTGGAAGGCGAGGCCGAAAGCGCCCTGATGCCTTTTAACTGGATCAGCGATGCCCATCTGGTGATGAGCGACGCATTATTGAAAATGAACACGGACTCTAAGGAGACAAAATCATGAGCTTGACCGGCGTTAGCGCCAATCGACTGGAACTGTTGCAGATCGCCAAGGCGGTGGCTGCGGAAAAGTCGATTGATGAATCCATCGTTCTGGAAGCCATTGAAGAAGCGATCCAGCGCGCCGCCCGCTCCCGTTATGGCAGCGAGCTGGACATTCGTGCCCATATCGATCCGGTTACCGGCTCTATGGCGCTGAAACGTTGTGTCACCGTGGTTGAAGAGGTTGAAAACGATTCAACAGAAATCAGTCTGGAAGAGGCCAAAAAGCTGAACCCCGAGGCAGAAGTTGGTTTTGTTTTTGAAGAAGAGCTGCCCCCCGTTGAATTTGGCCGCGTGGCCAGCCAGGCCGCCAAACAGGTGATTACCCAAAAGGTGCGCGAAGCCGAACGGGCGCGCCAATACGAAGAGTTCAAGGACCGGGTTGGTGAAGTGGTCAATGGCATCGTCAAGCGTGTTGAATATGGCAATGTGATTATTGACCTTGGCAAAGCCGAAGCCATTATCCGCCGCAATGACGGCATTCCGCGGGAAAATCTGCAACAGGGTGATCGTACCCGCGCCTATATTTATGAAGTGCGCGAAGAGGCCCGCGGGCCCCAGATTTTCCTTTCCCGCGCCCATCCAAAACTGATGGCGGCATTGTTCGCCCAGGAAGTGCCCGAAGTTTACGAAGGCATTATCAAAATACCATCCGTTGCCCGTGATCCGGGCAGTCGCGCCAAAATCGCAGTGCTTTCCAATGACCCGGCCATTGATCCGGTGGGGGCCTGTGTGGGTATGCGCGGCAGCCGCGTACAGGCGGTGGTCAGCGAACTGCAAGGCGAAAAGATTGATATCATCCAATGGTCCGAAGATCCGGCCACATTCTTGGTGAACGCCTTGGCCCCGGCCGAAGTGGCCAAAGTGGTGATGGACGAGGACGACGGCCGTGTCGAAGTGGTGGTCCCCGAAGAACAGCTTTCGCTGGCCATTGGCCGACGCGGGCAAAATGTGCGTCTGGCTTCGCAACTGACCGGGTGGACCATCGATATCCTGACCGAAGAAGAAGAATCAGAACGTCGCCAGAAAGAGTTCTCTGCGCGTACAGAACTGTTTATGAAAGCGCTGGATGTGGACGAGGTGATTGCCCAATTGCTGGCGACCGAAGGCTTTGAAAGTGTCGAGGAAGTGGCCTTTGTCGACATGGAAGAAGTGGCCGGCATTGAAGGCTTTGATGAAGATACCGCGGTCGAGCTACAGGCCCGTGCCCGTGAACACCTGGAACGGCTGGCCGAAAAATTGGATGCCCGCCGCAAGGAGCTGGGCGTTGCCGATGACCTGATTGAAATGGAAGGCATTACCCTGGCCATGGCGGTCAAGCTTGGCGAGACCGATATCAAGAATGTTGAAGACTTTGCCGGGCTGGTCCCCGATGATCTGCGCGGCTGGTTTGAAACCAAAGACGGTGAACGGGTACGCCAACCCGGTATTTTCGAAGACGAGAAGATGAGCGTTGAGGCCGCCAATGACATGATCATGCGGGCACGGGTTGCCGCCGGCTGGGTTACCGAAGAGGAATTGGCCGCGGCTGCACAAACCGAAGACGGCACCGATGAAGACAAGGCAAAAGACGAGGAGGCAGCGGCCGGATCATCATGATTTGAGCCGGTAAAGAGAACCCATGCGCACACGCAAATGTATCCAGAGCGGCGAGGTTTTGCCCGAAGCCAAATTGGTGCGGTTTGCCATAGCGCCCGATGATACGATCGTGCCAGACGTCAAGGCACGGGCACCGGGACGCGGGCTTTGGGTTAGTGCCGATAGGTCTGTTCTGGAGGCGGCGATCAAAAAGCGCAGCTTTGCCCGGGCCGCCAAGGCCAGGGTGCAGGTGCCCGATGATCTGCTCGCCCGGACCGAAGAGGCCCTGGCGCGGGCGGCCCTGGACCTTCTGGGATTGGCCAAGCGGTCTGGCGAATTGCTGTGTGGCTTTGACCAGGTTCGTGGTGTATTGCAAAACCGCCGCCCGGCCTGTCTTGTCGAGGCCAGTGATGGTGCCGAAGATGGCCGACGCAAACTGGCGGCGCTGGCAGACGGAAAATGGGGCGGGGTGCCGATGGTTACGGCCTTCACCCAAAGGCAAATGGGGGCCTGTATTGGCCGTGCCGAAAGTACCCATATGGCTCTGTTGCCGGGAGGGCTGGCAGAGCAGTTTATGTTCCATGCGGAACGATTATGCGCCTTTCGCCTGCTTTTTTCTGGCGATACAGGCGACATGAGGAGTTGAATCGCCCATGAAGACCGTTAGTTTACGGCCTAAACTGATGGTCTGCGGGTGCAGATAAAGGATTGACCGCCAAGGGGGCACACTGCACACCTGAGGTCGGTTTTGGGAAATACGTATGAGTGACGCGAACGACAATGACAAACCGGAAGGCAGCGGCCGCAAGCCGCTGACGCTGAAGCGCAATGTTGCGGCGGGAACCGTCAAACAAAGCTTTTCCCGTGGGCGTTCCAAATTCGTGGTGGTCGAGAAAAAGCGCAAGCGCGTTATCGGCAAAGCCGCCGCCGGTGCACCGGATGCACCCGAGGCCAGCGAAACCCCGACCGAAGAAAAATCAGATACCGCCGCCAGAGCCCGGGCGCTAGGGCTGTCAGAGTCAGAATTTCTGGCCCGGGAAGCAGCCGTGGAAAAGGCCAAGGCCGAGGCGGCCAGTCGCGAGGAACGCGCCCGTATCGAGGCCGAAGAACGCGCCCGTCGGGAACGCGAAGAAAAAGAACAACTGATTGCGGAACGCAAAAAACGCGAAGAAGAAGAGCGTCGCGCCAAGGAAGAGGCTGAACGAGCCGCCGCCGAAGCGGCCGCCGCGGCCGCCGCACAGGCAGCGCGCCCGCGCGCCGAGCCTCGCTCGCCCAGTCCTGAAATCCCTGCAAAACCGGAATCCACCGTGGAAAAATTCGGCGGCCGGATCAAGAAAAAGCGCGTCGAGCAAAAACCCGTATCGCGCAGCCGCTCCGAACCCAAGCGCCGTCGTGGCAAGTTGACAATCAGCAATATTTTGGATGGCGATGAAGGCCAGCGTCAACGCTCGCTGGCGTCCATGCGCCGGGCGCGCGAGCGCGAAAAAGAACGCCGCCTGGCCGGGGATACCGGTGCCCGGGACAAGGTTGTGCGCGAAGTGGTGATCCCTGAAACCATTACGGTTCAGGAGCTGGCCAGTCGGATGAGCGAGCGGGCCCGTGATGTGGTCAAGTTTTTGATGCAACAGGGCGATATGAAACGCCCCGAAGATGTTCTGGATCCGGATACCGCTGAGCTGATCGTGGAAGAGTTTGGACACAAGGTTCGCCGTGTGGCCGAATCCGATGTGGAAACCGGCTTTATCAGTGAGGATGATCCCGAGGACAGCAAACAACCGCGTCCACCGGTGGTGACCATTATGGGCCATGTAGACCATGGCAAAACCTCGCTGCTAGACGCCTTGCGATCTACGGACGTGGCAGCGGGCGAAGCTGGCGGGATTACCCAGCATATCGGCGCCTATCAGGTGAAACTGAAATCCGGCGATAAAATTACCTTCCTGGATACCCCGGGCCATGCGGCGTTTTCGTCCATGCGTCTGCGCGGCGCGCAGGCCACGGATATTGTGGTGCTGGTGGTGGCTGCTGATGACAGTGTCATGCCGCAAACCATTGAGGCCATCAATCACGCCAAGGCTGCCGAAGTGCCGATCATTGTGGCTGTCAACAAGATGGACAAGGAAGGCGCCGATTCCACCAAGGTTCTGAATGACCTTTTGCAATATGAAGTGCTGACCGAATCCGTTGGCGGCGATGTGCAGGCGATCGAGGTTTCGGCGCTGAAAAAAACCGGGCTGGATGATCTGGTCGAGGCCATCACCTTGCAGGCCGAAGTGCTGGAACTGACCGCCAATCCCGATCGCAGTGCCGATGGCGTGGTGATCGAAAGTCAGGTTGCCAAGGGGCGTGGCCCAGTGGCGACGGTTCTGGTGAAGCGCGGCACATTAAAGCGCGGCGATATTGTGGTGGCCGGTACGGCCTGGGGCAAGGTGCGGGCGCTGACCGATGAACGCGGGGCACAGCTTAAAGAAGCCGGCCCGTCTTTGCCGGTTGAGGTTTTGGGTCTGAATGGCGCCCCGGAACCGGGTGAACCGTTTGCCGTGGTGGAAAGCGAGGCTCGCGCCCGCGAAATCACTGAATATCGGGATCGCAAACTTCGTCAGCTTGATGCCGCCTCAGGCCCCTCGGCCGTGGCCTCGCTGGAACAGATGATGGCCAGCCTGAAAGACAAGGACATCGCCGAGGCGGTTCTGGTGGTCAAAGCCGATGTGCAGGGTTCTGCCGAAGCCATTAAGCAGGCGGTAGAGAAGCTCGGCAATGATGAGGTGCGCGCCCGGGTAATCCATTCGTCCGCTGGCGGTATTACCGAATCCGATATTTTGCTGGCGCGGTCCTCCAACTCGCCGGTGATCGGCTTTAATGTGCGGGCCACCAAACAGGCGCGCGAACTGGCGGAAAGAGAAGGCGTGGAAATTCGCTATTATGCGATCATTTATGACCTTCTGGATGATATTAAGGCCGTGCTGGAAGGCATGCTGGATCCGGAATTGCGCGAAACCTTCTTGGGTAATGCCGAAGTATTGGAAGTTTTCAATATCTCCAAACTGGGCAAGATCGCCGGTGGTCGGGTTACCGAGGGCGTGGTTCGCCGTGGCTCCAAGGTGCGCCTGCTGCGTGATAATGTGGTGATCCATGAAGGCGAGCTGAGCACGCTGCGTCGCTTTAAGGACGAGGTCAAAGAGGTCAATGCCGGTCAGGAATGTGGTATGGGCTTTCTCAATTACCACGATCTGCAAAAAGGCGATCTGATCGAGTGCTTTGACGTGACCGAGATCGACCGCAAGCTCTAAGCGGAAACCATGCGTTTCAAAATCTGCTGTATCCAGTCTGTGGACGAGGCCGAAATGGCCATTGCCGCGGGCGCGTGGGCCATTGGCCTGGTGGCTTCTATGCCATCGGGGCCGGGGCCGGTGGATGACACACAGATTCGCGCCATTGCCTGCGCCACCAAAGGGCGCATCAAGCGGTTTTTGCTGACATCCCAAACGGACTCTGAGGCGGTGGTGGAGCATATTTTGCGATGTGGCTGTGATATGGTGCAATTGGTCGATACGGTACCGGTACAAACCTGCGCGGCCATCCGAAAACACTGCCCGGACGTGCTGATCATTCAGGTGGTACATGTCCAGGGCGAAGAGGCGCTGGACGTGGCCAAAGCCGCTGCGCCTCACGGGGACATGATCTTGCTGGACAGTGGCCGCATGGATGGGCCGGTCAGGGAACTGGGCGGTACCGGGCGCACCCATAACTGGGATGTTTCCGCAAGGATTGTGGCGACGCTGGACTGTCCGGTGATCCTGGCCGGGGGCCTGAACCCGGATAATGCCGGAGAGGCCTGTAGGCGGGTAAGGCCGTTTGCCCTGGATATATGTTCGGGTTTGCGCGGCCCGGGATTTGCCCTGGATGCAGGAAAATTGAACAGTTTTGCACACAGGTGTGACAACACGTTGACGACCTAATGAGCTTGTCCACAGAAAAAAAGAAGATTATGGAACGCCTATGAGCAAGAAAAACAAAGCCCCGACACAGCGTCAATTGCGCGCTGGTGAACTGGTGCGTCATGCGCTGGTCGATGTATTGGCGCGCGAGGAATTGCGCGATCCAGATTTGAAAGGCACGGTGTTGACTATCACCGAGGTGCGCTGTTCGCCGGACCTGCGCCATGCCAATGTGTTTTGCATCCCGCTGGGCGGCAAGGAAACCCCCACCGTGATCAAGGCGATGAATCGCTGTTCGGCGTTCTTGCGCGGGCGGCTGGGGCGCGAGATCGATATGAAATTTACCCCAAAACTGGTATTCGAAGCCGATAACAGCTTTGATACGGCCAGCCATATCAGCGAGCTGTTGCATCGCCCCGATGTGGCCCGGGATCTGACCCAAGACGAGGATGGCTAGGGCCTGCCCGCATGGGACGCACGCGCAAAAAAGGGCAAAACATCACCGGCTGGCTGGTGCTGGACAAGCCATTGGGTATGACCTCCACCCAGGCGCTGGGCAAGGCGCGATGGCTGCTGGATGCCAAAAAAGCCGGCCATGCGGGTACGCTGGACCCGTTGGCCAGTGGCGTACTGCCATTGGCCTTTGGCGAGGCCACCAAAACCATTAATTTCATGATGGATGCCCGCAAGGTTTACGAATTTACGGTGCAATGGGGCCGCGCCACCACCACGCTGGATGGCGAAGGCGAGGTGGTTGCCACCTCGGATATGCGCCCGGACCAGGCCGCCATAGAGGCGGTGCTGGGCCGCTTCATTGGCGATATCGAACAAATGCCCCCGGCCTTTTCCGCCATCAAGGTGGATGGCAAACGTGCTTATGATCTGGCCCGTGCCGGCGAAGAAGTGGTGCTAAAATCACGCCGTGTGCGCATTGATGCCCTGCGCCTGACCGACATGCCCGATGCGGACCATGCGGCCTTTACGGTAGAGTGTGGCAAGGGCACCTATGTGCGATCCTTGATGCGCGATCTTGCCGCCGCCCTTGGTACACAGGGCCATGTGGTGCGCCTGCGCCGTACCCGGGTTGGTCCGTTTGACGCGGCTCAGGCCATTGATCTGGCGACGCTGGAAGAACGCGTCCGGCAGGGCGCGGCCCGGGCGCTTTTGCAACCCCTGCACAGCGCCCTTGGTGATCTGGCTCATATATCGCTTGGCCTCGACCAGGCTCTGGATATACGTCATGGCCGGGCCGTTTTGCTTGGTCCGGCACAACACCAGGCGATTATGGTGCATGATGCGTCGCAAAATGCGCCGATTTATGCGCATTTGGATCAGGAGCCCATTGCCATTGGCCGCCAAGAAGGGGATGCATTTAAGCCGTTACGCGTCTTTAATGCGGCCACGGGATCATCCTGAACGGCGTTGATGATATTGATCTGTTTATTCTGCGGTTCAACCGCGCACTATACCTTGCTATTTCGCGACTTTTCGCCCATAAGCCCGATCCATTACCTGACCTTGCTGGACGGCGTCTCGGCAAGGCCATCATTTTAACGACGCCGTGGAGAAGAAAAGATGTCGATTACTACTGAGCGCAAAGCTGAGTTGATTAAGAAGTTTGCGCAAAGCGAAGGTGACACAGGCTCACCGGAAGTTCAGGTTGCTATCCTGTCTTCACGTATTTCAACCCTTACCGAACACTTCAAAATGCACAAGAAGGATAACCATTCGCGCCGCGGATTGTTGAAAATGGTTTCCCAGCGCCGCCGCCTTCTTGATTATCTGAAACGCGAGAATGAAGCTCGCTATCAGGCGCTGATTAAAGAGCTGGGCCTGCGTCGCTAGGACGTCGCCCAACGCTCATGTAAGGGCCATGCGCATGGGGCGCGTGGCCAAAGAGGAAAACACATATGTTTGATATCCACAAAGAAACGATTGATTGGGAAGGTCGCGACCTTACCTTGGAAACCGGGCGCATTGCCCGTCAGGCACAGGGTTCTGTGCTGGCCACCTATGGCGAAACGACCGTGCTGGCCGCTGTCACCTTTGCCCGCGAGCCAAAACCGGGCATGGACTTCTTTCCGCTGACCGTAAATTACACCGAAAAATATTATGCCGCCGGACGTATTCCAGGCGGCTTTTTCAAACGCGAAGGCCGTCCGACCGAAAAAGACACCTTGACCTCGCGTCTGATTGACCGTCCGATCCGCCCCTTGTTTGCCAAGGGCTTTAAAAACGAAGTTCAGGTGATCCTGACCGTGCTCAGCCACGATCAGGAAAATGACCCGGACGTGCTGGCCATGGTGGCTGCCTCGGCGGCGCTGTCGCTCTCCGGCGTGCCGTTTATGGGCCCGATTGCCGGTGCCCGCGTAGGCCTGATCGACGGCGAATATGTCATCAACCCGACCATTGAAGAAATGGTCGAGACCGAGCTGGACCTGCTGGTTGCCGGCACCAAGGATGCGGTGATGATGGTCGAATCCGAAGCCAAGGAATTGTCCGAGGACGATATGTTGGGCGCGGTGATGGCCGGTCATGAATCCATGCAGCCGGTCATTGAAATGATCGAACGTCTGGCCAAAAAGGCTGCCAAGCCTGCTTTTGAGTTTGCTTCACCGGATTATTCAAAGGAAAAGGCCGCCGCCAAGAAACTGGTTGGTGCTGCCTTGACCAAAGCCTATAAGATCACCGACAAGCTGGAACGTCAGGACGCCGTTGGTGCTGCCAAGGACAAGGCCTATGCCGAACTTGGCCAGTCTGATGATAATCCCGATGGCATTCCTTCGGACGTTTTGGGCGGTGTGCTCAAATCCTTGGAAGCCGATGTGGTTCGCGGCAATATCATCAAAACCGGTAAACGGATTGATGGCCGCAAGCTCGATCAGGTTCGCCCGATCATTGGTGAAACCGCGGTTCTGCCCCGCACCCATGGTTCGGCGCTCTTTACCCGCGGTGAAACCCAGGCGCTGGTCATTGCCACCTTGGGCACAGGCGATGATGAACAATTCATCGATGCCCTGACCGGCACCACCAAGGAAAACTTCCTGTTGCATTATAACTTCCCGCCCTATTCGGTTGGCGAAGCGCGTCGCATGGGCCCTCCGGGGCGTCGTGAAATCGGCCATGGCAAACTGGCATGGCGCGCCATGCGGGCGGTACTGCCTCCCAAGGATGATTTTCCCTACACCATTCGTCTGGTCTCGGAAATTACCGAATCCAATGGCTCCTCCTCCATGGCCACCGTCTGTGGTTCATCGCTGGCGCTGATGGATGCCGGTGTGCCGATCAGCCGTCCGGTTTCCGGCATTGCCATGGGCCTGATCAAGGAAAAAGACGGCGTCGCCGTGCTTTCCGATATTTTGGGTGATGAAGATCATCTGGGCGATATGGACTTCAAGGTGGCCGGTACGGAAAAGGGGATCACCTCTTTGCAGATGGACATCAAAATCGCCGGGATCACCGAAGAGATCATGGAAACCGCGCTGGAACAGGCCAAGGGTGGGCGCATGCACATTCTGGGCGAAATGAACAAGGCGCTTAGTGCCTCTCGCGAAGAAGTGGGTGAATTTGCCCCGCGCATTGAAACTATCACCGTTGCCAAGGACAAAATCCGCGAAGTCATCGGCTCTGGCGGCAAGGTTATTCGCCAGATCGTCGAAGAAACCGGTGCCAAGATCGACATCAATGATGACGGCGTGATCAAAATCGCCTCTTCGGATGCCAATGCGATCAAGGCCGCCATGGACTGGATCAAGGGCATTGCCGCTGAGCCGGAACTGGGCGAAATTTATGACGGTACCGTGGTCAAAACCATGGACTTTGGTGCTTTCGTCAACTTCTTTGGTCCCAAGGATGGCCTGGTACATATCAGCCAACTGGCCGCCGAGCGCGTCAACAACACCACCGACGTGGTCAAGGAAGGCGACAAGGTCAAGGTCAAGGTGCTTGGCTTTGATGACCGGGGCAAGGTTCGCCTCTCCATGAAGGTCGTCAATCAGGAAACCGGCGAAGAGATCAAGCAAGACGAAGGCTGATCTTTCCGCTTCTGACTTTTAAGAACTGAAAAACCCTGGGCGAAACGCCCGGGGTTTTTTTGTTTCCGGTATTCTTCATGTTTCGAGGCTCGGCTTCGCCTCGCACCTCAACATGAGGTGGTGGAATATATATGGCCTCATCCTGAGGCGGCGCGAAGCGCCTACGAAGGGCCTCGAAGGATGGGATCACACTCCACAAGGGTCAATAAGGGGTAATTACCCCTTGGGTAGGGGCCCCTGAGTGCCCCTTATTTACCCCAGATAGACCCTGTATTGCCCCTCTTTTACCCCTTGAAAGGCGATGTTTGTCCCTTTTTGTCCGGGGGTTTTTGCAATTTATCCCCGGGGGTAAAAACAGGTGCACAATAGAGCCGTGGCGGTCATGAGAAACCATGGGCACTGCCACAATGACATTGTAAATAAAGAGGTTTACAAGGCTTTATGGGCGAGGGATGCCTCTGTTGAGGGCGTATGAAGAGGTGTATATGCTCAACATGTCGGGGATTATCCCCGTAACAAATGCGTGATATTGCTGCCACGCTGGTCAAAATATGAAAGAATGCCCTTTAATCGGTCCTAAAAAAACCTAAATGAAGGTCAACACTGTAAAGACGACGAAAAGTCGCGCCCTTAGGAGAATTTTCATGGCAACCCAGTTACCCGTCTCCGCTACGCCGGAAGCCTCGCTGTCGCGCTATCTTACCGAAATCCGCAAGTTTCCCATGCTGGAAAAAGACGAGGAATTCATGCTGGCCAAACGCTGGGTCGAGCACAAGGACGCTGATGCGGCACAAAAGCTGGTGACCTCGCATTTGCGCCTGGTGGCGAAAATTGCCATGGGCTATCGCGGCTATGGCCTGCCCATTGGCGAAGTGGTTTCCGAGGGCAATGTCGGCCTGATGCAGGCGGTGAAAAAATTTGATCCGGATAAGGGTTTTCGTCTGGCCACCTATGCCATGTGGTGGATCCGCGCCTCTATTCAGGAATATATCCTGCGCTCCTGGTCGCTGGTCAAAATGGGCACAACGGCGGCCCAGAAAAAACTGTTTTTCAATCTGCGCCGCATGAAAGGCCAGATGAAAGCCATTGATGATGGGGATCTGCATCCCGATCAGGTGGAAAGCATTGCCACCAAACTGGGCGTAACCAATAATGATGTGGTGCAGATGAACCGGCGTATGTCCGGCCCCGATGCCTCGCTGAATGCGCCCTTGCGCTCCTCCGAAGGCGACAGCCAATGGCAGGACTGGCTGGAGGACGAAAACTATGTCAGCCAGGAAACGCAAGTTGCCGAAAGTGACGAGTTTTCCACCCGGATGGAATTGTTGCAGGACGCCATGGCCAATCTGAACGAGCGCGAACAGGATATTATCCAACAACGCAAATTGTCAGAAGAGCCAAAAACCCTCGAAGAATTGGCGCAGACCTATGGGGTTTCGCGCGAACGTATTCGCCAGATCGAGGTCCGCGCCTTTGAAAAACTTCAGGCCGCCATGCTGGAACAGGCCAAGGAAAAGGGTTTGATGGACGCTTAAGGGCACCTTAAGAAAAACCCCGAAACAGCCTGAGGGACCATTTCGGGGTTCAAGGCGGGGTTCGGGGTTGGGCTAGAAACCTCGCCGTTTGGTGCCATGGCCGCGGACCTTGCCAGTGCCGATGCCTTTGCCACAGCCCACAAATGTGCCGCGACCGATCACCGTGCCGGTGCCGCTAAGGGTGCCGGAGCCACGTTTGATGACGCGCTCCCCTCTGGCATTATGGCCAATGGCAATACCTTTGCCATAAACGGTTCCGGTGCCGTGCAGCACGCCAGAACCCTGGGCCACGCCGCATCCTTTGGCACGACCCGTACCGGCATGAGATAACGCCGGAGCCAATAGCGCGATGGCCAAAATACTTACGCTTAATTTGGTTTGAATATTCATGATTTCACTCCAGATCTTGCGTCCCTGCATAGAGATAAACGCAAGTGAAGCGAAAACCCGTCGCTAGCCCTTAAACGGATCGCGCATCAGGATCACGTCTTCGCGTTCCGGGCTGGTGGAGAGCATGGCCACCGGCGCGCCGATGAGTTCCTCAAGGCGGCGCACATATTTAACGGCAGTGGCCGGCAGGTCGGCCCAGGATCTGGCCCCCCGGGTGGATTGGTCCCAGCCTTCAAAGCTTTCATAGACCGGTTCCACTCGGGCCTGATCTTTAATGCTAGCCGGCAGGCGACGAATGCGTTTTCCATCCAGTTTGTAGGCCACACAAACTTTCAGCTCGGCAAAGCCGTCCAGCACATCCAGTTTGGTCAGGGCGATGCCGGAAATGCCCCCCGTAATGATGGCCTGGCGAACCATCACGGCATCAAACCAGCCACAACGCCGGGTGCGGCCGGTAACGGTACCAAACTCGGCACCGCGCTTGCCCAGTTTTTTGCCGGTTTCATTGTCCTGTTCTGTGGGGAATGGCCCCTCGCCAACCCGGGTGGTGTAGGCCTTGGTAATACCAAGGGTGAAGTTCAGGGCGTCCGGGCCAACGCCAGCACCGGTGGCGGCCTGACCGGCCAGGGTGTTGGAGGAGGTGACATAAGGGTAGGTGCCGTGATCCACATCCAGCATGGCCCCTTGGGCCCCTTCAAACAGAATTTTCTTACCGGCGCGCCGGGCCGTGTCCAGCTCCTGCCAGAGCGGGGCGGCAAAGGGCAAGACCTTGGGCGCCAGGGCCAACAGGTCATTGGTAAGGGCCTCGGCCTCAATCAAATCAAGACCATAGGCGGCGCGTAAAATATTGTGGTGTGCCAGCAGGCCCGTAATGCGCGCCAGCAAGGCATTGGCATCGGCAAGGTCGATCAGGCGAACCGCGCGCCGTGCCACCTTGTCTTCATAGGCCGGGCCGATGCCGCGTTTGGTGGTGCCGATTTTGCCTGATCCGGCGGCGGCCTCGCGGGCCACGTCCAGCTCTCCATGCAAGGGCAGGATCAGCGGAATATTTTCGGCAATGCGAAGACGCGCCGGTTCAATCTCCACACCCTGACCGGCCAGCTTGTCGATTTCACCAAGCAGGGCCCAGGGGTCCAGCACCACGCCATTGCCAATCATCGAGAGCTTTTCTGGACGCACAATGCCGGATGGGAGGAGGCTCAGCTTGTAAACAACGCCATCCACCACCAAAGTGTGGCCGGCATTGTGTCCACCCTGAAAGCGCACCACCACATCTGCCCGGGTAGAGAGCCAATCGACAATCTTACCCTTGCCTTCGTCGCCCCATTGCGAGCCGACAACCACGACATTGGCCATAATGATATTCCTGTAGTTCGTTCAGGCCCTAATGGCCAAATTTATAGGAAAGGCGCACGCCTAAATTATCCAGACCTTCATTACGCCCACTGGCCAGAATTTGTCCATGCGACAGGTGTTCAAACATGACCGCCGCATCCCATTGTTCATTCAGGTGAAGGCCCAGCACAAAAGTGGGGCGAAAGAGCACGCGTGAACCCAGCACCACCCGCGTGGCATCCAGGCGAATGCGCTTTGGATCGGCCGGGTCGGCCGGTAAATGCACAATGCCATCATGAATCACAAGGCCAAAATCAAATTCGCCATAAAAGGTGGACGTAAAATCTTTCTGCCAGGCTAGGCCGGCGCCACCAAAATTGGTTTTCCCTGAGGTGTTCAAGGATCCGTTCAGATAAGGGCGCGGCGATCCGGCCCAAGACAAAAAGGATGGCGATGAAAACACCAGCTCGCCCTGAATGTCTGCGCCGCTTTCCTTGCCGCCGGCCCCATTGCCGGTCAGGTTCACATCATGAACCAGCACATTGAGACGCGCCTCTTCCAGCTCAGTTGAAAAGGCCGTACTCGCAAAGCTGAAAGTCAGCGCCGCACTGAACGCAAGACACATATAGATAGGTTTCATGACTTTCCCTTATTCCAAACTGCAAACCCAGCCAATAAACATTCTAAGGTCTGCTTGACGTTCTGGATAGTCTTCCAAGGTTGAAATCCTCAAGGTGTGGCCGTTCTGCAAACCAAAAACGACCACACCCAAGGGGTTAGAATTGCAGGGCGCTGGCAGCACGCACATGAGGCAAGGCGCGCACATCGGCCAGTGCATCACTATCAATGCTTTGATCAATGCCAACCAGCGCAATGGCCTGTCCGCCCTGATTGGTACGGCCAAGATTAAAGGTGGCGATATTGACTTCCCGCTCGCCCAGAACCTTGCCCAGATCGCCGATAAAGCCTGGCTCATCTTCGTTTTCTACAAACAGCATATGTGTGCTGAACGGGGCATCCAGCACCACATCATTGGTCTGAATCACCCGGGGCTGGCCAGCAAACAGGGCCCCGGCCACAGAACGAATGGTGTTTTGGCTTTCTACCGAAATGGTGATCACGGATTCATAATCACCCAATTGCTCCTGACTGGTTTGGGCCAGCACAATGCCGCGATCGGCGGCAAGGGCCGGCGCGGACACCAGATTAACATCGCCCAGCATCGGGCGCAGCACCCCGGCCAGGGCTGCTGAGCTGAGCGGTTTGATATTCAGACCGGCGACATCACCCAGATAGGAAACTTCGATGCGTTTAACGCCCGAGGTCACCAATTGCCCGGCCAGCAAGCCTAGCTTTTCCGCCAGATCAATAAAGGGCCGCAGACGCGGTGCCTCTTCGGCGCTAACCGAGGGCATGTTCAGGGCATTGGTCACCGCCCCGGTGAGTAAAAAGTCGCTGATCTGGTGGGCGACCTGCAAGGCCACGTTTTCCTGTGCCTCACGGGTCGAGGCCCCCAAATGCGGGGTGGCCACCAGGCCCGGCGTGCCAAAAAGATCGTTTTCCCGGGCCGGTTCGCTGGCATATACATCCAGGGCCGCGGCACGGATATGACCCGACAGCAAACCTTCGCGCAGGGCTGTCTCGTCCACCAGGCCCCCGCGGGCACAATTGACGATAATTACCCCTTCGCGGGTTTTTTGCAGGGCTTCTGCAGACAGAATATTGCGGGTCTGGTCGGTCAGCGGCGTGTGCAGGCTGATCACATTGGCCCGTTCCAGAACGTCTTTTAACTCGGTCTTTTCAACACCCAGTTCAACCGCGCGTTCCGGCGTTAAAAATGGATCATAGGCCAGCACATGCATTTGCAGGCCCCGTGCCCGTTCCGCCACCAACGAGCCAATATTGCCACAACCGATTAGACCAAGGGTTTTGCCATAAAGCTCGGTACCGACAAAACGGGATTTTTCCCATTTGCCATCCTGGGTGGAGGCGTTGGCCTCGGGGATTTGCCGGGCGGCGGCAAACATCATGGCGATGGCATGTTCGGCGGTGGTCACCGCATTACCAAAGGGGGTGTTCATCACCACAATGCCTTTGGCGGTGGCCGCCACCTTGTCGATATTGTCGGTGCCGATTCCGGCCCGGCCAATGACTTTCAAATTTTTGGCCGCGGCAATGATGTCGGCATCCGGTTTGGTGGCTGAACGCACAACCAAACCATCATAGTCACCAATAATGTCAATGATTTCGTCTTTAGAAAGACCGGTGCGAACATCAACATCAATGCCTTTGTCACGAAACACATCAACAGCAGCAGAAGACAGTTTGTCTGCAATCAGAACTTTGGGCATAGCGCCCTCCTTGTAGAATTTTGTATAAAAAATGCTGGCCTAAAGGCTCAATTCAGCTTTGGTGCGGGCAAAGGCCCAGTCCAGCCAGGGCATTAACGCCATAACATCATTGGCCTCGACCGTGCCGCCGCACCAGATCCGCAGTCCCGGAGGGGCATCCCGATAGGCACCGATATCCAGCGCCACGCCTTCGGTTTCCAAATGTTTGGCCAGAGCCTTGGCAAAGGCGGCCTGATCATCCCCTGATAAGGCGGTGATCGCGTCATCGGTGATTTTAAGGCACACAGAAGTGTTGGATCGCAAAGCCGGGTCCGCACATAAGAAATCGGCCCAGCTAGAGCTTTCCACCCATTCCGACACAATTTCCAGATTGGCATCGGCGCGGGCGATCATGGCGGATAAGCCGCCCTGGCGGGCCGACCATTTTAAGGCTTCCAGATAGTCCTCAACGGCCATCATGGACGGGGTGTTGATGGTGGCCCCTTTGAAAATGCCTTCGATCAATTTGCCTTTTTTGGTGAGGCGGAAAATTTTGGGCAGCGGCCATGGTGGAGTATAGGTCTCCAGCCTTTGCACCGCGCGCGGTGACAGAATCAACATGCCATGGGCCGCCTCTCCCCCCAGCACTTTTTGCCAGGAGAAGGTCACCACATCCAGTTTTGGCCAATCTAGTTCCTGGGCAAAGGCGGCCGAGGTGGCATCGCAAATGCTCAGACCTTCACGGGTCTCGCTGATCCAGTCGGCATCGGGAACGCGAACGCCCGAGGTGGTGCCGTTCCAGGTGAAAATCAGATCGGCATCGGGGCGCACGGCACCCAGATCTGGCAATTCCCCATAGGGAGCTTCCAGCAGGCGAACATCGTTGACTTTAAGCTGGGCGGTAATGTCGGTGGCCCAGCCTTTGCCAAAACTTTCCCAGGCCAGCACGTCCACCGGGCGGGCGCCCAGCAAGGACCACAGGGCCATTTCCATCGCCCCGGTATCAGATGCCGGTACAATGCCGATGCGATACTCATCGGGCACGCCCAAAAGGGTGCGGGTTTCCTCGATCGCCTGGGCAAGACGTGCCTTGCCCGGTGCTGATCGGTGAGACCGGCCCAATAGTGCATTGGAAAGTGTGTTAAAGGTCCAGCCCGGATGCTTTTTGCATGGCCCGGACGAGAATCGCGGATCAGCCGGGCGCATGGCCGGCTGTTGTATGTCTGTCATCATGTACTCCTATCCTCACAGACAGGCGCGCTTCGTTGGGGAAGCGTGTCCCACCGCCCACATAGGCTGTCTTTGGCAGGGGATCAACTGAGCATGTGCGTTTTGTGCAAAAATAATATATTTGACAGCGCGGCCAATTGCCCCGACATGGGCTTATGACCGTATCTCCTTCCACCCCTGCGCCTACGCAAAATGACCAGCACAGCCTGTTTGACTGGATGCGCCTGTTGGGGGTGGCGGTATTGTGGGGAACGGCGTTTATCCTTTTGAAAATTGCCGTTACCGAAATTCCGCCAACCACGCTGGTCATGGGCCGGTTATGGATCGGCGCCATCGCCCTGTTGATCTGGATGAGCATACGTGGTCAGAAATTGCCGCCATTATGGCCCAAACCCGATGTCCGCTGGCTATGGTTTGCCATATTGGGCTTTACCGGTGCCACTGCCCCGTTTGCGCTGGTGTCCTGGGGCCAGCAAAGTCTGGATTCAGCGCTGGTGGGCATATTGATGGCCATTATGCCGCTGACCACGGCGGCGCTTGCCCATGTATTTGTGCCTGGCGAGGCCATGACCTTGCGCAAATTTTCCGGATTTTTACTGGGCCTTGCCGGGGTGGCGCTGCTCATGGGGCCCAGCGCCCTGCAGGATCTAGGTGGCCCGGCCAGTGTGGCACAGCTGGCGGTGATATTGGGGGCAATATTTTATGCGGTGCAGGCGGTGCTGGTCCGCAATCTGCCGACCACCCGGCCTTCGGTGGCCGCCGCCGGCCTGTTGATCTGTGCGGCCATGATGATCACCCCGTTTGGGATTTATACGGCCCTGAGCATGGATATGCCCAGCCCCAAGGCTTTATTGTCTTTGCTGGCACTGGGTCTTGGCTCCACTGGCCTTGGGGGCATTGTTCTGATGATGATTATTCGCGATAATGGACCCAGTTTTCTGTCGTTATCCAACTATATCATGCCGCTTATTGCGGTGCTGGTCGGCCTGGCCTTTGGCGAGAAACTGGGGCTGACCGTATGGGTGGGGTTTGCGGTCATTCTGGCCGGGCTGGCGCTGGCCCGGCAAAAAAACAAGAGTATTTAACATGGATTGCCAACGTCATCTTTTCGATATGCCTATGGATATTGCCTATCTGGACTGTGCCTTTATGGGGCCGTTAACGGGCAAGGTCATGGCTGCGGGGCGTGGCGGGCTGTCGCGCAAGGCGCGGCCATGGGAGCTGTGCGCAGACGATTTTTTTGAAGACGGCCTGCGTATCAAGGCGCTGATGGTGCGGCTGATGAATGCCCGTGCAGAGGATTTTGCACTGATCCCCTCGGTCAGCTATGGCATGGCGGTGGCGGCAAAAAATTTATCCATCGAAGCCGGGTCGGAAATTCTGGTTATGGCGCACCAGTTTCCCTCCAATGTCTATGTCTGGCGCGAAAAGGCCCGCGCCAGTAATGCCCATGTGAAGACGCTCAGCCGCCATGAGGGGCAAAGCTGGACCGAAGTGGTGCTGGATGCCATTGGGCCACAAACCTCCATTGTGGCGCTGGCTAATGTGCACTGGATTGATGGCGGGATGCTGGATTTGGTGGCCATTGGGCAAAAGGCCCGCCAGCATGGCGCCGCTTTGGTGCTGGACCTGACCCAGTCGCTGGGGGCGTTGCCCTTTGATGCGGCGGCGGTGGATGCGGACTTTACCGTGGTGGCCAATTATAAATGGCTGCTGGGGCCGTATGGCACCGGTTTTCTGCATGTGGCGGAACGCCATCATGACGGCCTGCCTTTGGAGCAATGCTGGCAAAGCCGCGATGGTGCCGAGAACTTTGCCGGCCTGACCGATTATCATGATCGGATGGCCGAAGGTGCGGCGCGCTTTGATATGGGCGAGCGCAGTAATTTTGCACTACTGCCCGCGGTCGAGGCGGCCCTCACGCAAATTCTGGACTGGGGCGTGGAAAATATCTGTGCCCAGATCCGCGCCCATACGGCGGCGCTGGCCCAGACCGCGGGGGAATTGGGTCTGCATGGCGAGGATGAACCCATTCGCGCGCCGCATTACCTGTCCTTGCGTCTGCCAGACACGGCCCCGGATGATTTGCAACAACGCCTGCGAACGCAAAACGTTTTTGTTTCGCGCCGGGGCGACCGGTTGCGCATCACCCCCCATGTCTGGGTGAATGAGGCAGATATAGAGCGCTTTGGCGCGGCGCTGAAGGCATCGTTATAGGGTGATGGTGCCGCGCAGATAATCTTGGGCCTTGCCCATAAGGTGTACCCGGTCACCAATGAGCTCTACATCCACATAGCCGCCCCGGGGCGAGGCCTGATAAAGACGCATTTTGGCTTTGCCCAGTTTTTTTGCCCAATAGGGGGTGATATAGGTAATCGCCGAACCGGTGACCGGGTCTTCGTCCACGCCGACACCCGGGGCAAAAAACCGTAAGACAAAATCCAGATCACCAGCGCCTTTGGCACAAACCACCAGTTCGCGACTATCATGGGCCAACCGGGCCGCCTCCAATGCGTTTTGCATGTCCAGGTCCCGCACGGCGGTCTCATTTTCAAGAACCACAAAAGGATAGGTGCTGATGCCGCTATCCACGATCGGGATGCCAAGGGCCGTGCGCGCCGCCGCTGGCAGGGTCCAGTCTTTGGGCTGGCCCGCCGGTAAATCCATCACAAAGGCATTGCCTGAACGTCGTACCCGCAATTCACCGCTTTTGGTGGCAAAGCGCACCTGGTCCAGCTGTGGATGAATATGGCGCAAGATACAGGTGGCACTGGCTAGGGTGGCATGGCCACACAGGGGGACTTCGGTGGTTGGCGTAAACCAGCGTAACTGCCAGGCATCGGCGGTATCGCCTGGTAGAATAAAGGCGGTTTCGGCCAGATTGTTTTCCATGGCGATATTTTGCATGACCGCCTCGTCCAACCAGTGGTCCAAAGGTATAACGGCGGCTGGATTACCGCTAAAGGGCACATCGGCAAAGGCATCAATCTGATAAATATCCAGCTTCATGATCGCTCTCCGGTATTGATCCAGCCATGGTCCAGCGGCCCGTGCCCGGCGCCAAAACCCGGCGCATTTTTGATAGCACCACGCACATAACGCCGGGCCAGTTGCACTGCATCGGTCAAGCTTAGACTTTGTGCCAAAAACACGGCCAAGGCACTGGCCAGGGTACAACCGGTACCATGGGTGTTTTGGGTGGCGATGCGTTTACTTTCCAGCACCGCCTCACCTTTTTCCCATAGGAGAAAATCAATCAATGTTTCGCCATCCCCGTGTCCGCCTTTGATCAGCACGGCCTGTGGCCCCATGGCTAACAAAGCTTCGGCGGCGGCGCGCTGGGTATTGATATTGGTGATTTTCTGCCCGCTTAGGGCTTCGGCCTCAGGGATATTGGGGGTGATCAGGCGCGCCATGGGGATCAGGCGGGATCGCATAATCTGTACGGCATCATCCTTTAACAGGGCGTCGCCGCTGGTGGCGACCATTACCGGATCCAGAATGATCGGCACGGTTATATCGTGCAAAACGTCAGCGACGGACGCAGCAATAAACGCATCGCCCAACATGCCGATTTTGATGGCATCGACCCCGACATCCTCCAGCACGGCCCTCACTTGCGCCCGCACCAATTCAGGCGGGATGAGCTGTACAGCCTCCACGCTGAGGGTATTTTGCGCCGTGATGGCGGTAATGGCGCTCATGGCATAGCCGCCAAGGGCGCTGATGGTTTTGATGTCGGCCTGCACCCCGGCCCCACCAGAGCTGTCCGAGCCTGCAACGGTCAGAATACGAACCGGGGGGTGGGTTGTTTTAATGATCATGGCGCGGCGTCTTTTATGGCTTGCCAGACGCGCAGGGCCTGTACCGTTTCTTTGACATCATGAACCCGGATCATATGGGTGCCGGCCTGGGCAGACCACAGGGCGCTGGCCAAGGAGCCGCCAAGACGATTATCGGGCGACGCCCCCGGATCCAGCATTTCAATAAAGCGCTTGCGCGAGGCCCCAAACAGCAGGCGTTGCCCGGTTTTCTCTATGATCCGCCCCAGGGCCTGCATCAGCGCCAGATTGTCTTGCAGGCGTTTGCCAAAGCCAATGCCGGGATCAATGATAATGTTTTCTTTTTGCACCCCGGCGGTGATGGCGGCCTGCACGCGTTCGCGTAAAAACGCGATTACTTCGGCCACCACATCCGTGTAATGGGGTTGGTCCTGCATGGTGCCTGGCTCGCCGCGCATATGCATCAGCACCACCGGCACGTTCAGATCGGCCGCGGTTTGCAGCGAGGCGGGCGAGGCACGTAGCGCGCTGACATCATTCCATATCTGTGCGCCGGCCTTGATGGCCGCGCGGGCGATTTCGGGACGACGGGTATCAATACTGATGGGAATCGAAATGTTCTGGCAAAGCCCCTTAATTACAGGCATCACCCGGTCCATTTCTTCCTGAAGGGAAACCGGGCTGGCCCCGGGGCGGGTGCTTTCACCGCCAATATCCAGAATATCCGCCCCGTCATGGATCAGGGCGCGGGCGTGGGCAATGGCCTGATCCGGGGTGGCATGATGACCACCATCGGAAAAGCTGTCTGGTGTGACATTGACAATCCCCATCACCAATGGACGTGGATTGTCTTCTGCCCGCCCCATAACCGCTTAGGTCAGGCGCCCTGCGGCGAAGGTTTGCCGGAGGGTTTGGGTTTGCTTTTTGCCTTGGTGATCGGCACCGCCGCGGTGGGCCCTTTGGGCTTGGTCTCGTCATCGTTTTCAGGGCGCTTTAACGGCTTGCCGGCGATCAGATTGGCAATGTCCTCGCCCGAGAGCGTTTCATATTCCAGCAGGCCTTCGGCAATAATCGTCCATTCTTTTTTCTTTTTGGTAAGAATGCTTTTGGCGGTTTTAAGACCATCTTCGACCAGGCGTTTCACTTCATTTTCAATCTTGCGGCTGGTTTCCGGCGACAGAGAGGAAGAGCGCATAATCTGTTGGCCCAGGAAAACCTCGCCCTGATCATCGGCATAGGATATCGGGCCAATCTCTTCGGACAGGCCATATTGGGTGACCATGGCACGGGCCAATTTGGTGGCCATCTGAATATCAGAAGCCGCACCGGAGGTCACTTTGTTGTGGCCAAATTTGCTTTCTTCGGCAACGCGTCCACCCATCAGAACCGCCAGACGAGAGGTCATTTCTTCAAGACTCATGGACAGTTTGTCGGCTTCGGGCAATTGCATCACCATGCCCAGGGCGCGGCCCCGGGGAATAATGGTGGCTTTGTGTACTGGATCAGTGGCTGGTACATTCAGGGCCACGATTGCATGGCCGGCCTCGTGATAGGCGGTGAGCTGTTTTTCTTTTTCGCTCATGACCATGGAACGGCGTTCCGGCCCCATCATCACCTTGTCTTTGGCGTCTTCAAAATCGCCCATGGTGACCATGCGCTTGTCGCGCCGGGCCGCTAGCAAGGCCGCCTCATTACACAAATTGGCCAGATCCGCTCCGGAAAAACCGGGGGTGCCCCGCGCAATCACTTTGGGGTCCACATCATGGGCCAGCGGAATATCGCGCATATGCACTTTGAGGATTTTTTCCCGGCCGATAATGTCTGGATTGGGCACCACGACCTGACGGTCAAAACGGCCCGGACGCAACAGCGCCGGGTCCAGCACATCAGGACGGTTGGTGGCGGCAATCAAAATAATGCCCTCATTGGATTCAAAACCGTCCATCTCCACCAGCAATTGGTTCAGGGTCTGTTCGCGCTCGTCATTGCCGCCACCAAGACCGGCCCCGCGGGAGCGGCCAACCGCGTCAATTTCGTCGATAAAGATAATGCACGGCGCATTCTTTTTGGCCTGTTCAAACATGTCGCGAACGCGGCTTGCCCCCACGCCAACAAACATTTCCACAAAGTCAGAACCGGAAATGGTGAAAAACGGTACCCCGGCTTCGCCGGCAATGGCGCGCGCCAAAAGGGTTTTACCGGTGCCCGGCGGGCCGATCAGCAAGGCCCCTTTGGGGATTTTACCGCCCAGGCGTTGAAACTTGGAAGGATCGCGCAAAAATTCAACAATTTCTTCCAGCTCTTCCTTGGCTTCATCAACCCCGGCAACATCATTGAAAGTGATTTTGCCCTGGCGTTCAGTTAGTAGGCGCGCCTTGGATTTACCAAAGCCCATGGCCCCGCCTTTGCCGCCGCCCTGCATTTGCCGCATGAAGAAAATCCACACGCTGACCAACAGGAGAATAGGCAAAAAGTTCATCAAAATGGAAAAGAGAATGCCACGATCCTGTGGCTTGACGGTAATGTTCACCCCGGCTTTGCGCAATTCGGTGACCATTTGCGGGTCATAAGGCGCGGTGGTGGAGAAGAACTTACCGTCGTTAAACTTGCCAAAAACGCTTTCGCCACGAATGGTAACCTTGGAGATGCGCCCTGCACTGGCCTGATCCATCATGGTGGAATAGCTGATGACTTCGGCACCATTTTTGGTGGTGGTGCTTTGCACCATGTTAAACAGTGCGATCACCACCAGTATAATGACGCCCCAAAGCAGCAGATTGCGCATCGGCATGGATAAATTCCTCAAATTTGGTGGCGGCATACACGTCGCCGCCAGAAAACTTCTCTAGTTTCACAAGATGGGGATGAAATCACCTTATGGCAATGATTGTTTGTGCCGTTAATGGCCAGAAACCAGGGTTTCACTCAGTTCCATGCGAAAATGAGGCCAGTTTTCGCGATAATATGACTTTTGCCAGAAATTGCACCTCACCAGCACCGCCCAGTACGGGTGATGACAAGGCACCGCTATGATCTCGCCATACAGGTACAACCGGGCGCACCGGCGCCGGCAGGGTCATTAAGGCCTTGTATTCCGCAAGCGGTAGTAATTTTCCCCGTTTACCCAGGGCTTCGACCCAGCCATCCATGGTGGCGGTGATAGTAAACCGGTTATCGAAATACACAGGTTCACCAGCCTTGATGGGGATGCAAAGGCCCTTATGGTCTGGTGCCCTGCCCAGCACGGCCCCTGGATCCCGGCTGATCAGGATATCTGGTCCCTGCAGGCTCAACCGGCACCCGGCGGCACTAAAACCCCGTCCCGGTGCCGCCTGTAATTTGGTGCAGGCCCGGCGCACCAGCCCATGGGGAACCGGCGCCCTGCCGCGCCCGGCCACACTGGCCAGCACCGCCCCCAGAGCCTTTTCCCGGGTGATTGTCGGTGCCTGTAAAACAGGGGCGCACCGCAAACGGGCATAGCCGGCCGGGTCTAATTGCAGGGCCTGATCCAGCAGGGCGTTTGCCTGCTGGCGGCGCTCATTTTCCAACTGTCTCAGTAAGTGGACAGAGTGCGCAATACGCCCGCTTTGCAATCCCGCCTCCTGCAAAGCTGCCAGATGCTGGCGCACCCGCACCCGGTTGTAGCGGCGGTTCTGGTTCGAAGGGTCCTCGATCCAGTCAAGACCACGCGCCCTTAGCCAATGGCGCAATTCCTTTCTGCGCATGGCCAGTAAAGGACGGGCCAGCCACAGGTCGTGACCCTCTGGCCAGGCGGGCAGGGGGGCACGGGCGCTCATGGCGGCCAGCCCGCGGGCGGTGGAGCCGCGGGCCAGGCGGATGGCAAAGGTTTCTTCCTGATCATCCAGGGTGTGGGCCAGGAACAGGGTTTTCGCGCCCAGGTCACGGCAGGCCTTGGCCAGCAATGTATATCGGGCGGTGCGGGCGTGTTGGTGTCCGGCCCGTGGTGTGTGGCTGGTCAGGATATGGGCCGTAGCCCCCAGGGCTGTGGCCATGGCGGCAGCGCGGCGTGCTTCTTCTTCGGATTCGCGGCGCAAGCCGTGATCAACAATCAGCGCATGAAGCTTGTGGTTCGTATATGAATCACAGGCCAGCGCCAACAGGGCCAGTGAATCCCCGCCCCCTGAAAAGGCAATGACCATAGGCTCGTTCACAGATACAGGTACAGCCTGCATGGCCCGAGCAAAGCGTTGGACCAAAGACATCGTGGGTGTGTTCATGGGCGTGTGCCCCAATGGCCGGTGGGCCAGCTCTATTTGCACCCGGCACGGCGACTTTCAATCTGGGCCCGGGCGCGCACCCCGGCCGAAGCCTTGGGATATTGCGTTGGAAAAGCCTTTAAGGCCCGACAGGCCTCGCCTTTTTCACCAAGCGCATAGAGGGCCGCGCCCAGTTTAACCATGGCCTCGGGCGCTTTGGAGCCTTTGGGAAAACGTTTCAGGGTTTCGATATAGGCATTCGTGGCACCACGATAATCGCCTTGAACGGCGGCAATTTCGCCCAGCCAGAACAACGCCGGGCCGGAAAGCGGTGCATCACCATGTTCGGCGACAAAAGCCTCAAAGGCGGCTTGTGCCTGATCAAAATACCCCTGTTCCAGATAGGCCTTTGCCTCGGCATAGCGTTGTTGCGCAACCAGGGATTCTTCATCCTGTGTGCCGTTGTCTATGGTTTTTTCTTCGGCCGGCGGGGTGTCTTCGCCGGTAATGAAACGGCCAAGAGCCGCATTGGCATTATGGGCGGAATCGCGGGCGGTTTGCACCTGGGTTGCCAGAATATCGACGGCCCGTTGCAGGCCCGTCAATTCATCCTGGCGTTTTTTGTTTTCAAACTCCAGCCGTTCATTGGCACCGGTCAGGGTGCGCAATTGGGCCTCCAGATCGTCCAGGCGCTGTTGCATGTTGACTGCTGCGGGCATGCGCCTTTCCACCGCATCCACACGCACCTGCAGGGCATCCAGACGCGCAGCAATTTCTTTTTTGGATTCAGATGCGCTGGCGGGAACAACCAGTCCCGCCAGCAATGAGGACAACACAAGGGTAAGGGCAAAGCGTTTCATAAACGCAGCCTTTCAGTTCAAAACGGCAAAATCATGGCAAAATGCCACGCCGGTGCAGGAAAGCCTAGCTGGTCGCGCCGGAAACAATGCCGGTATGGGCATTCCGGTTCTTCGCCCAGGCTTCCTCGTTCGAGCGACCATCAATCGGGCGTTCCTTGCCATAGGATATGGTGGAAATGCGTGATGGCGAAACCCCAAGATTAACTAGATAATCCCGTGCGGCGCTGGCCCGACGTGCACCCAGAGCCAGATTGTATTCACGGGTGCCGCGTTCATCGGCATTCCCGTCAATCAGAATGCGGGTGTTGGGATAGCGGTTCAACCAGGAGGCCTGGCGGGATAATACGGCCCGGGCTTCATGGCTGAGTTGTGCCGAGTTGAATTCAAAATAAACCCGATCACCAGCCATTTTCTGAAACTCGTCAACCGAGCCGGGAACTGGTGGCAAAGGTGTTACCTCACCGGTTACCGGTGGTGGAGTTGGTGCGGGTGCAGGCGCCGGTGCTGGAGCCGGTGCGGGCTCGGGTGCTGGTGTGGATGCGCAGGCAGAAATGAAGAGTAGCGCGCCAAACGCTATAAAAGCCGATTTCATGTTCTTTGTCCTCGTATAATACTATGAGTGTCAAATCGTGTCCGGCTATGCCCCACACAGATCAGAGGCACTTTATCACGTATAGCTATTGTATCAAGGGCGACCATGCCGGATCGGACGCATCGCCCGGTGTGGGCACCTGTCGCAGATTGGCGCCGGTCAGATCAATGCTCCAGATATGGGGGCCGGAACCGGGCCGTGGTTCGCGGGTAAACATCAAAACCCGGCCATTGGGAGACCAGGTGGGGCCTTCATCCAGATAAGCGGTGGTCAGGATGCGTTCCACATCCCCTTCGGGGCGCATGACGCCGATATGAAACTTGCGGTTCAGGCTTTTGGTAAAGGCAATCAGATCGCCGCGCGGTGACCAGACCGGGGCGCTGTAGGTGCCTTTGCCAAAACTGATCCGGTGGATGCCGGATCCGTCTGCATTCATCACATAAAGCTGTGGCGTGCCGCCACGATCCGAATTGAACACAATGCGTGAGCCATCGGGGGAAAAGGACGGCGAGGTATCAATGGCAGGCGACGAGGTCAGCCGGGTGCGCTGGCGGGTACGCAAATCCATCACCCAGATATCTGAATTACCACCCTGTACCAGGCTCATGATTACCTTGGTGCCATCTGGGGAAAAGCGCGGCGCAAAGGTCATGCCGGGAAAATCCCCCAGCACTTCCTGACGGCCGGTTTCAATATTGAACAAAAACACTGACGGGGTGCGTGATGCATAGGACATATAGGTAATCTGCTGGGCCGTGGGGGAAAACCGTGGGGTCAGCACCGTATATTTGCCCGAGGTCAGAAAGGTGGGGTTGGCCCCGTCCTGATCCATAATGGCCAGTCGTTTTACCCGGTCGGTCTTGGGGCCGGTTTCGGCGATAAAGACAATGCGGGTATCAAAATATCCGGTTTCGCCGGTCAGTTTCTGATAAATCACGTCCGAAATTTTATTGCCAATGCGGCGCCAGTTTTCCGGGGTGGTGGCCAATTGCAGACCCACCAGCTGGGTTTCAGCCAATACGTCCCACAGGCGAAACTCGATCCGCATCCGGTTGTCGCTTTCCATCACCAGGCGGCCCGAAAGCAGCGCATCGGTCTTGATAATCCGCCAATCGGCAAAGCGCGGCTGGACGTTGATATTGCTTTGATGTTCGATAAAGGAGGCCGGGTCCAGTGGGCGGAACAGGCCGGAGCGTTCCAGATTGGCGCGGATCAGGCCGGCGATTTGCGCGCCGATTTCCCGTTCCGGATCACTGGCCCCGACAAAATCGGGAATGGCGATCGGCATGGGGTCCAGATGGCCCTTGGAAATATCAATTTCCAGGGTTGCCCAGGCCGGCATGGCAAAGGTCATAAAAATAAACGTCAGCAAAAGGCGCATGGGTTTTCCATTCATAATCATCAAATCAGACCCTAATTTCCTAATACATCATCCGGCGTGAAATTTATAATGGTTTCGCGCCACAAGGCATATTTATCCGGGGGCAGCGTATAGGGCTGGCATTTGAGTACCGCCCGGCGCGCATTATCGGCGGCCGCCTGCCAGAACGGATCGCCCGAGCGCCTGATCTGTCCCATATTCAGCACTTCGGGGTTGCTGTTCAATGTGCCGTCCGGGTTCAACCTGGCCCGAATGGTGACTTTCAGCTTTTCCGGATAGGGGGCATCCAGCGGCGCGCGCCAACAGCGATACATTTGTGCGCGCAACAGATCAATTTCATTAGCGGTCATGGCATCCCCGGTCCCGCGCGCCTTGCGGGCGCGTTCAAAGGGATCATCAGGGGCATTTTCACTGGCCGCCTGTTTGGCCAGTTTGTTTTCAAGGCGCGCCAGATCAAAACTGGGGGCCTTGGGCTTGGGCTTTTTCTTGGGCCGGGGCCGTTTTTTCTTTGGTTTGGGCTTGGGCTTGGGTTTTGGGGCTACTTCCAGCTTGGCCGGGGCGGGTTCCAGCTTGGGCGGGGGCGCGGCGATGGGTTCAGGTTCCGGCTCGGGCTCGGGTTCTGGCAATACTTCCGGTTCACTAACCAGCGGGGTTGGCTCTTCTTTTGGCTCGGGCTTGGGGGCCGGCTCATTGGCCTTGATATTGGTTTCCTCGGCCAGTGTAACCAGGTCCACCGGCACAATTTCCGGGGTGTCAATAACCGCCAGTTTGGGGGTCGGGAACACCATCAGGCCGGCCGCAATCAGGCCGCTGTGCAAGACAAGGGATATGGGAAGGCCAACGCGCATATTTTATTGCGACAGAGGGTCTGTAACCAGGCCGATATTGGTAAAACCGGCGGCATGGATGCGCGCCATCACCCGCATCACTTCGCCATAATCGGTGCTGGTATCGGCACGCAGGAAAATCCGCTCTTCATAGCCATTGCCGGCTATTGCCGTCAGTTGTGGCACCAATGCATCCAGTTCCACCTCGGTTTCCTGTAAATAGACGCTGCCATCTTTGCGCACGGTGATGGTCAAAGGCTCGGATTCGGCGCTCAGGGAGTGTGCATCCGTCTTGGGCAGTTCTACCGGCACCCCAACGGTCAGCAAGGGTGCGGTGATCATAAAGACGATCAACAATACAAGCATCACATCCACCATGGGGGTGACATTGATTTCGGCCCGGGGGCGATAGCGTTGGCCGCGCCGCCGTCCGGCTCCACTTAGCGCTGTCAGATTAACCGCCATTATTTTCCCCCTGCAATCCGGCGCGAGAAGATCGCCGACAGCTCGTCTGCAAAACCTTCAAGACGGGTGGCGTAATTGGCGGTATCGGCGGAAAATTTGTTATAGAAAATCACCGCCGGTACCGCTGCCAACAGGCCAAGGGCCGTGGCAAAAAGTGCTTCGGCGATCCCCGGGGCGACCACCGCCAAATTGGTATCATGCGAGGCTGCAATGGCCCGAAATGAATTCATAATCCCCCAAACCGTGCCAAACAGGCCGATAAAAGGCGAGGCAGAGGCAATGCTGGCCAAAATGCCAAGGCCGCGTTCAGCGCGGCTCAGCTCGCGCGAAACGGTTAGCGCCATGACCCGGTCAATGCGCTCTTTTAGCGAGACAATTTGCAGGTCCGAGCCGATATTGCCGCGGCCATTGGTCCATTCGCGCATGGCCGAAATAAATACCCGTTCCATGGGGTCGCGGCTGTGTTCATCTATGTTTTTATACATTTCATCCAGCGACCGGCCGGACCAGAAGGCGCGTTCAAAACGCTTGGCTTTGCGCTGTAGCCCCATAAAGGCAAACTGGCGATCGACAATGACCGTCCAGGACCATACTGAGGCAAAAACCAGAATGGCCATAACGGTCTTGACCACAAAGTCAGCCCGTAAAAACAGAGACAGAAACGAAAAATCGGTGATTGGCTGTGCGGCAAGGGCGAGTGAAATGTCCATGCGGATCCTCTTGGAGCTTTACAATTCGGGTCCATACCCTAGGGCCCGTACCTTAAAAGTGGATTGAGATTGTGACCATATTACGATCATTGGCCAACAAGAAAGGGCGCCAGCAGCAAAACCAGGGACTTTGGTAAACGCCGGGGCCGCCCTTCAAGGTCAATACAGGCGATCTGTACCTCGGCACTGACCAGCATCTCCTCACCGCGAAGAACGCTTTGGCGGGCTTCGATCCGCGCCCCGCGGGCCGCGATAAACCGGGTTTGTACATTCAATAAATCATCAATACGGGCCGGGCGGGCAAAATCGATCTGCATACGTCGCACGGCAAAGGCCAGCGGTATATCGCCCTGCAACAGCGCCTGATGATCCACCCCGGAAAGGCGCAGATATTCCGTGCGGCCGCGTTCCATAAATCGCAAATAGGATGCATGATACACCACACCGGAAAAATCGGTATCTTCATAATAAATCCGCACCGGCAATTGATGCACGCCATTGGCAAAGCTGCCGCAAGGGGGTGCGTTCATGTATCGTCCCCAAACAGATCATCAGGATTGCCAAGGCCGGGGGGTTCCAAAATGCCCAAATGCTCATAGGCGCGCGGTGTGGCCATGCGCCCGCGCGGGGTGCGCTGGATAAAGCCCTGCTGGATCAAAAACGGCTCGATTACTTCTTCCAGGGCATCGCGGGCCTCCGACAGTGAGGCCGCCAGGGTATCCAGACCCACCGGCAGGCCGGCAAACTTTTCGGTTAAAGTGTATAAATAGCGTCGGTCCTGAGCATCCAGACCCAGGGTGTCCACCTCCAGACGCTTTAACGCCAGATCGGCAAATTCGGCACTGATCGGTCTGGCATTTTGTGCCTCGGCAAAATCGCGTACCCGGCGCAGTAAACGGCCCGCCACCCGCGGGGTGCCCCGGGCGCGTTTGGCGATCTCGTGGGCGCCGTCTTCGCTGAGGTCGGCCTCCAACTTTCGGGCCGCGCGGGCGACAATGCGGGTCAGGTCTGCAACTTCATAAAAGTTCAGCCGCGCCGGTACCCCGAAACGGTCTCGCAAGGGGGTGGCCAGCAGGCCTGCCCGGGTCGTCGCCCCGATCAGGGTAAAGGGCGCCAGATCTATTTTGATGGTCCGGGCCGAGGGGCCTTCGCCAATGATCAGGTCCAGTTCGAAATCCTCCATGGCAGGATAGAGAATTTCCTCCACATGAGGGGCGAGGCGGTGTATTTCATCGATGAACAGCACATCGCGCGGTTCCAGATTGGTCAGGATCGCCGCCAGGTCTCCGGCTTTGGCAATTACGGGGCCGGAGGTGGCGCGAAAGTTCACTCCCAGTTCGCGCGAGACAATCTGTGCCAGGGTGGTTTTGCCAAGGCCTGGCGGACCGGACAGCAAAACATGGTCCAGCGCTTCATTTCGTCCCCGGGCAGCGCTGACAAATACTTTCAGATTATCAATCAGGGCACTTTGGCCGACAAAGCTGTCAAAGCTTTGCGGGCGCAAGGCCTTGTCGCGACCATCATCGCCCTGTGTCGTGCCGGCAATAATGCGTTCCTCGCTCATGTGCCCATATCTTTCAGGGCCACCCGGATGAGATTATCCAGGCTGGCCTCTTCGCCCAATGTACGCCCTGCACTCGCCACGGCGCGCTGGGCATCGGCCGGGTTCAGGCCCAGATTGACCAGTGCCGATACCGCCTCGGCATTCATGCTGAGCGCGTTTGGCGCGCTGGGGGTGGTGCTGGGCGCGGCGGCGGGCATCAGACCGCCCAGCGAGCGTCCGGTGGGCGGTGGCTTGTCTTTCAGCTCGCCGGCAATGCGGGCCGCGATGCGTGGTCCCACGCCCTGCGCCCGGGCAATCGCTGCCTTGTCTTCCAGAGCCGCCGCATTGATCAATTCCATCGGGGACAGGGTGTCCAGCACCGCCAGGGCGGCCTTTGGCCCCACCCCCTGAATTTCCTGCAGGCGTACAAACCAGGCGCGTTCCTCTTCGCTGGCAAAACCATAAAGACGCAATAAATCCTGCCGCAATACGGTTTCGATATGCAATTGCGCCGGCTTGCCAATGCTCAGAGTGCGCAGAGTGCGCGCCCCGCATTGCACCAGATAGCCAACCCCGCTTACGTCCAGTATGGCTTCACCGCTTCCCAGCGCATCGACAATCCCGCTCAGCTTTCCGATCATGAGGCCTGCTCCAACGCTGTGGCCAGCGGCGCATGATTGGCGCAACATATGGCAATGGCCAACGCATCGGCTTCATCGGCCTTGGCGGTGCAGCCCGGCAGCAACATGGCGACCATGGCTGCCATCTGGTTTTTGTCCGCGCGGCCGGTGCCGACGATTGCCTTCTTGATAAGGCGGGGCGCATAATTCTCCACGCCCAGACCCGCCTCCGCCGGGGCCAGCATGGCCGCTGCGCGGGCCGCCCCCAGTTTTAATGCCGAGGCGGCATTGTTGTTCATGAAGGTATCTTCAATGGCCGCGCGATCCGGATTATAGCGCGCGATGACGGCGCGCATTTCGTGAAATATGTGCAACAGGCGCACGCTCATTTCTGCTTTCGTATCGGGGATAATGGTGCCACAGGCATGGTAGCTGATTTTGCTGCCGCGCACATCCACCAGACCCCAGCCGCACCGGCGCAGGCCCGGATCAATTCCCAAAATCCGAATCATTTCGCTCATAAACCCACTCTAGGGGCAAAAAGGGGTAATAAGCATCATTTGAGGGGTAATAAAGGGTGTTTTTAACGCAGAAAAGGGACGAATAAGGGGTAATCGAGGGATGGGTAAGGGGTAAATATTGACCCTGAAACGTCCCTTGGGTGCCTTTTGCGGGAGTATCAGGTTTATCCCCGGGGGTTCTGCACTCCTTTCCTCCCAACCCCAAACGTGTCATCCCGAATTGGATCCGGGATGACACGGCGTTAGCCTTCATCCTTCGACAGGCTCAGGATGAGGTTGGTGCTTCTGAACAAATCGAACTTATCCGACCCTGTGCCCATGACCGTATACTTACGCCCATGAATGCCGATCATGAAACTAAATGGGCCGAGGCCCGCGCACTTTATGGCCAGGGCAAAACCGCGCGCCAGATCGCCTATGTGCTGGCCCTGCCCATTGCTGAGATCAACCAGCGTGCGATGTCTGAGCATTGGCCCGCCCCGCCGCCGCCGGACTGGCAAGCCATTCGCCATCAATGGGAGGCCGGCAAGCCTGTGCGCGTATTGGCGACACAGTTTGGCGTTAGCGAAACCACCTTGCGCAAGCGGCGCACCCGCGAGAACTGGCAACGGGGCACGGCGCGGGGCATTGATGCCTTGCGTCTGGCGGTGCGCACGCTGGAAGAGGCGATGGAACATGCCGATCTGGGCGATACCGTGGTTACCACCCGCCTTGCCGCGGCGCTGTCCATGGCGGCGGGCCGACTGCGCGAAGCGGAAAAACAGATTTTTGATGCAAACCAGCCTGGCCGTGACCTGAACGATGTCTATGGCACCGAGGGCGAAGACGAGGCCATGCGCGAACAGATGATGGAAATGCTGGTCCGGCTGAATGAAAACCCCGGGGAGGAAAAGGAAGGGCCGCCGTCTTCATGAAACTCCGGTAACCATTGGCGCGCCGTCTTGCCTCGCCCGGCCAAGACTGAAATAAAGTTCGGCAGAAAAAGGGCGGGGTTCATCATGCAGTTTCGATTTGTAATTACATTTGTATTGGCGTTGGTTGCGTTTATGGGGGCTGGATTTGCCCAGGCGCAGGAGGCGCAGGAGGCGCGGGAAAACTGGATCCGCAACCCGGCAATCTCGCCCGATGGCAATACCATTGTGTTTCATGCGGACGGTGATTTATATGCCGTACCCGCCATCGGGGGTATGGCGCGCCCTTTGACGATAAATGAAGCCTGGGAGGGCGAGCCGGTCTGGTCCGCCGATGGTCAATGGCTGGCCTTTGCCAGTGATCGTTATGGCAATCTGGATGTGTTTGTCATGCCCGCCGCCGGGGGGCGGGCCACGCGGCTGACGTTTAATGATGCCGATGACCACCCCAGCGGGTTTTCCCCCGATGGCAAAACCGTTTTGTTTAATTCGGTGCGTCAGGATAATCCCAAAGCCCATATCAATCCGCGCCGCCGTATGCCCGAGCTGTATGCGGTGAACGTCGCCGGCGGCACCCCGCGCCAGATTTTCACCACCGGGGCCATGCAGGCCAGCTATGGCAAGGATGGCAGCAAGATTTTATATTTGCGCGAACATGCGCGGGAGAACTTTTTTCGCAAACATGACACCTCATCCTTTGCCCGGGATATCTGGCTTTATGATGTGGCCAGCAAACACCATGAACAACTGACCAAAAACCCCGCCGCCGACCATAATCCGGTCTGGAATGCAGGGAATGACGGGTTTTATTTCCTTTCGGAACGGGGCGGTGTTTTTAATGTATGGGTGAAGCCCTTAAACGGCGAAGCCCGCCAGATCACCCACCATAAAATCCATCCGGTACGTGGGCTTTCCGTTTCTGATGATGGCACGCTCAGTTATAGCTGGCATGGCGATCTTTATACGGTGCGCGATGGTAATGATCCGGTGCGTGTGGATGTGCGCTTTGGGGCGGACGGCCATGGCCGTGATGAACTGCCCCTGGGGGTTGCCGGCAAGGTCAGCGAATTTGCTATCTCTCCCGATGGCAAGGAAGTGGCCTTTGTGTCCCGCGGCGAGGTGTTTGTCACCTCAATGGAATTTGCCACCACCCGGCGTATCACCAATACCCCTGGCGAAGAACGCGATGTGGTCTTTACCCCGGACGGCAAGGGATTGTTATTTGCCGGCGAGCGGGACGGGCGCTGGCGCATTTTTGAGGTGCGCCGGGCGGACGATAAGGAAACCCATTTTTTCACCGCCACCAAGATTAATGAAAAGGCGCTGATCGAACCCGAAGGCGGCGCCATTCAGCCAACGCCGTCGCCGGATGGCAAAAAAATCGCCTATACCGAGGCACGCAACACCGTACGGGTGTTCACCCGGGCCGATCAATCCGTGGTGACCGTGCTGCCCGATACCTATAACCATGACAGCACCACCGGCTATATCAATTTTGACTGGTCACCAGACAGCACCAAACTGGCGGTGGATATGGCCAGTAATGGGCGTTTGTTTTTCACCAATATAGCCATTGTGAATGCCGATGGATCTGGCAAAGTGCGCGATATTTCCCTGTCTGGCTATACCGACGCTGCGCCCAAATGGCATGCATCGGGCGGTATGATCATCTGGTTTACCGGGCGTTATGGTCGCCGTGATCACGGCAGCCACGGTGCCAATTTTGATGTGATGGCCGCCTTTTTGAACCAGGATGCCATGGACAAGTTCTCGCGCTCCAAAGAGGACGTGGCCCTGGACGAAGAGGCCGAGGAAGCAACCAAAAAAGACGCCAAGAAAAAATCCAAGAAGAAGAAAGGTAAAAAGTCCAAAAAAGACGACGAAACCAAACCGGTGGTGATCGAATGGGATAATCTGTCTGATCGGCAACAGCGCCTGACGATCAATTCGTCCGAACTGGCCGATGCAGTGCTTTCCAAGGATGCGGACCTGTTGTTTTACCTGTCCGCCTTTGAGGGTGGCTATGATTTGTGGGTGCATGATTTTCGCGAAGAAGAGACCAAAAAACTGGTCTCGCTGGATGCGGACCGGGCCAGCCTGTCTTTGAGCCAGGACGGCAAAACCCTGGTGGTGCTGGCCGATGGGGCATTGATGAAAATTGATGCCAAAAGCGATGCGGACAAAGCCAAACCGGTGAAAATATCCGCCACGCTGGACTTAAAACCCGATGCGGAACGGAAAGAGCTTTTTGGCCATATATGGCGGCGTACCAAAGACATTTTTTATGTCGATACCCTGCACGGGGTGGACTGGCCCTTTATGCGCACCGCCTATGGGGCCAAGGTCTCGGCGATCTCTAACAATCGTGATTTTGCCGATCTGACCAATGAAATGCTGGGCGAGCTGAACGCCTCGCACACCGCGGTGCGGTATCGTCCGCGCAACGAAAAGGCCGACCATACGGCGGCGCTAGGCGTGGCCTATGACCCCACCTATGCGGGGCCGGGTATGCGCATTATGGCGGTATATCCCCAAAGCCCCTTGCGCAAAGGCGGTCATACCATTCCAGAGGGCACGATCATTCGTGCCATTGATGGTCATGTGTTGGGTGCCGGTGATAACTATTTCTCTTATCTGAAAAACCGGGCCGGTCAGCGCCTTCGTCTGACTTTGGTGGCCCCCGGCGGCACGCCTTTTGATCTGGTGGTCAAGCCGGTCAGTGGCAGCGATGAAGCGGGCTGGGCCTATCTGGCCTGGGTTAAGGATCGCAATGCCCTGGTCGAGAAGCTATCTGGCGGACGGCTTGGTTATGTGCACATTCCCAATATGAGCGATAGTGTGTTTCGGGTGGTGTATCGCGAACTGTTTGGCCGCCATTTTGCCAAGGATGGCATTGTGCTGGACACCCGCGATAATGCCGGCGGTGATCTGATGGAGGATCTGAACCGTCTGTTGGACGGGCATGTCTATACCCATAATGTCAGCCGTGGCCGCGAAGTGCAGGGCGAGCCGATTACCCGCTGGACCAAACCCAGCATTGTGATCGCCAACGAGTCCAATTATTCCGACGGTCATTGTTTTCCCGCCACTTATCAGACCCTGGGTATTGGCAAGGTGGTGGGCATGCCCATTTCAGGCACGTGCACCTATGCGGGCTGGGAACGCCTGATGACCGGAGATATGTTCTGGGGCGTGCCACAATTGGGCATTCATGACCGGGATGGCGATTATATGGAAGGTAAGCAGACCGAGCCGGACATTCGCGTCAATAATGACCCGGACAGCGTGGAGAGCGGCGAAGACAAGCAATTGGAACGCGCGGTGAAGGCCTTGCTGGCACAAATCGATGGCTAGGCAGAAAGCGCCGCCAGGCCGTCCTCAACGCTGATCACCGGGGCATAGCCAAGCTCACGCCGGGCCTTGGCGATATTGATGGTGCCCTCGCGGCGCATCATGTCGGCGGCAAAGCGGGTCAGCGGCGGCGTGGATTTAAGGCTTAATCCACGCCAGATACCTTCCATGATCCGGGCCAGCAATCCGGCCAGCCAGCCCGGCATTTCCTTGTCCGGTGGGGTGACCCCCGTTGTGGCCGTCAGGGCGGTGAAAAATTCACGTAAAGACCTCGTGCCTTCATCGGTGATAAAATACGCCTCGCCGCCTTTGCCACGTGCTATGGCCAGATCAATGCCGTGCACCAGATTATCAATATGGGTGGTGCTGGTTAGGGCCTTGCCCCCATCCACCCACATAAAGCGGCCCTTTTCGATCATTTCCAGCACCACGGGCAAAATAGTCTTGTCGCCAGGGCCCCAGATCATGCGTGGGCGGACGCTGATGGTGCGAAAGTTTTCATCATTGGCGGCCAGTACCGCCTGTTCCGCATGGGCCTTGGTGCGTGAATAGGGATAGGGACTGCGCAGCGCCAGCGGCAAAGTCTCATCGATATTACGCATAGACTGGCCGTAAAACATGCTGGCTTCAGTGCCGATATGAATAAAGGTTTTTACCCCAGCCGCTTTGGCGGTTTCCAGCAATTGGGTGGTGCCGCCCACATTCAGTTTCCAATAATCCGCCCACGGCCCCCATTCCTCGACCTTGGCGGCGGCATGGATGATCACATCCACGTCCTTTAGGTGCTCGGTGGTCACTTCGCCCAGGGCACAGCGGACCGGCGTTACGCCCAGCGCCTTGATGGTTTCATCAGATTTTTCCGAGCGGGACATGGCCACCACATCATGGGATTTGGCGAAATGGCGCGCCGCCGCACCGCCCACAAACCCTGATGCCCCGGTGATGAAAATACGCATAATGATCCTCGTTAGTATTTGACGATGATACAGTCTGTGCCTTTGTCTTTATAGCGCGCGCATTGGGCGTTGGCCTCTGATTTTTGCGCGAAAACGGCGGCATTCAGGCGGTAAAAAACTTTGCCGGATTCAAAGGTTTTCTTGTAAATCTGGGCATCGGTACTGGCAAACAGGTTCGGGGATTTTCCTTGCAGGCTGGACCAGTAATCCAGCGCTTGCTGACGGGTTCTGAACGAGCCGATTTGCACCGCATACCCCTGGGTGGTGGCGGTGGTTTGTGGGGAAGGTGGGGGCGTCGAGGCCGGTGCCGGGGCGGTAATGCCGGCTTGCACGGGGCTTGCCGGCGGCGGCGCGGCGGCAGGGGTGCCCAGCTCAGCCCGAACCCGCTCATAGGCCGCTTTGCCCTGGGGGTGGCCATGTTCGGCCGCTTTTTGAAACCATTGCATGGCCATGTTTGGATCCGCCGCAATGCCATCGCCGCTATAGACCATGCTGCCGACAAAATACATGGCATCGGCATTGCCGTTTTTGGCGGCCCGGTAATACCATTGCAGGGCTTCTTTATAGCTTTGTTCGACCCCCAGACCCTTGTCATAAAGCCGTCCCAGGCTGACTTGCGCCAGGGCAAACCCCTGTGCCGCCGATTTGCCGTACCAGAACGCCGCCTGATTATAATCCTGGGCCACGCCTTTACCGCGCTGATACATCAGACCCATCAGAAACTGTTCGCGCATATCACCGGCCTGTGCCTTGGCCATGCGATTGGCAATCTGGGCACCGCTAAAGCTCTGGGCCACGGCCGGTATGGCGGGAGCAGCAAAAACCACAGCGCCTGCCAGCAGAATAATATACCAGTAATTTTGCGGTTTCATGGATTGCTGTCCCGGGGTGTATTTTACGTGAGTATCATCCCATTAAGCACAAGGAAGGCGGGGGGATCAACGCCTGGTGGTTTGACGCCGGTCCTGCGCTGTAGGTAAGTAGCGCACAATATCATTTCTGCGGATGATGAAAGGGCGAGATATGTTGAGAATGCTAACCGTGTTTGTGCTGATACTGGCGGTCACGGGCCGTCCGGCCATGGCCGATGAGGATGCACAAAAGGCCATCATCGCCGCCGTGGATGAGGCCATGCCCATGGCGCTTGCCACACTGGAACAGGCCGTCAATATCAACAGCGGCACGATGAATTTTGAAGGCGTCAAGCACGTTGGCGAATTATTCGGGGCCGAACTGATCTCCCTTGGCTTTACCACGCAATGGGTGGAGGGGGCCGATTTTGGCCGTGCCGGTCATCTGGTGGCCTCCTATGGCACCAAAGGGCCAAAAATATTGCTGATCGGGCATCTGGATACCGTGTTTGCCAAAACCGATGATTTTCAGCGCTTTGAACCCCTTGGCGATGACAAAACCAAAGGCCCCGGCATTACCGATATGAAGGGCGGCGATGTGATCATCATTACCGCCATGCAGGCGCTAAAAAACGCCGGTGTGCTGGATGATGTCAGTATCAGAATTGTCATGACCGGGGACGAGGAAAGCAGCGGCAAACCGCTGGACAAATCCAAAGAAGCATTGGTCGAGGCAGCTAAATGGGCCGATATTGCACTGGGCTTTGAAGATGGCGACGGCAATATCAAAACCGCGGTGATTGCCCGGCGCGGCAGTGTCGGCTGGACCCTGAAAGTCCGTGGAAAGGCGGCCCACAGCTCGCAAATTTTTACCGACACGGTGGGTTATGGCGCGGTGTTGGAGGCGGCACGTATCCTGAACGCCTTTCGCGAACAATTGGAGCCTATGGAAAACCTCACCTTTAATCCCGGGCGCATTGTTGGCGGCACGCGCATCACCAATGATCAAAAAACCAATACCGGCACCGCCTTTGGCAAAAGCAATGTGGTGGCGAAAACCCTGATGGTCACCGGGGGCATTCGCGCCCAATCCCCCGAACAACTGGCCGCGGCCAAGGCTAAAATGCAGGCCATTGTGGCGGACAATCTGAGCCAGACCTCGGCCAGCCTTACCTTTGCCGATGGCTATCCGCCCATGGCCCCCACACAGGCCAATCAAGACCTGTTGAAACTGTACAGTGATATCAGCAAGGATCTGGGCTATGGCGAGGTTTTGGCGGTCAATCCGCGCAAAGCCGGCGCGGCGGATATTTCCTTTACCGCCGGTTATGTCAAGGCGGCGCTGGATGGTCTCGGCCTGATGGGCACCGGCGGCCATACCAAGGATGAGACCGCCGATATGAGCACCCTGAAACGCAATACCGAAAAAACGGCGCTGTTGATTTATCAGTTATCGCAAGGGGAGTGAGGGACGAAGCTCACCTTTTGGTGACGTTGCCGTAATTCTCTGTTTTTATGCTTTAAAACGTATTTAT
>WFTT01000056.1 GCA_015485335.1 Robiginitomaculum sp. | reverse complement strand
TTACCCCTAAAAGAGAAGAACATATCCCTGAAACGCCCCTTATTTACCCCTGATTTCCCCTGAAATCGCGGGGATAAAACCAAAAAACCCCCGCCGGAATGGCGAGGGTTATAATGGTTTCATTTGGATAAGAATTAGCGCGGGGGCATGCGAGCGCCAGCATCCAGCCGAATGTTTTCGGCATTAATGTAATCGTTTTCAACGAGACAGGCGGCAAATTCGCCATATTCTTCGGGGCGGCCAAAGCGCGCCGGGAATTGCACATGAGAGCGCAAGCTGTCTTTGACTTCAGGTGGCAGGCTTTCATAGATCGGAGTGTCGAAAAATCCCGGCAGAATAACGTTACAGCGTATGCCTTCGCGGGCCAGATCGCGGGCGATGGGCAGAGTCATGCCGACAATGCCGCCCTTGGAGGCCGAATACGCCACCTGACCTATCTGGCCGTCCTGTGCCGCCACCGAAGCGGTGTTGACGATGACGCCGCGTCCCGAATCACCCAGCGGGTCCAGGGTCATCATTCCAGCGGCAGATTTTGACAGGCACATAAACGTGCCGACCAGATTGATATTGATCACCAATTGAAAATCCTTGATGGGGTGCGCCATGATTTCCCCGGTCTTGCGGTTGCGACCAGCGGTTTTGGCAGCCCAGCCAATCCCGGCGCAATTGATCATAATGCGTTCCTGGCCATGTTTTTCACGGGCCAGGGCAAAGCCAGCATCGACGCTGGCCTCGTCGGCCACATTAACCTTGGCAAAGGCACCGCCGATTTCTCCGGCAACCATTTGGCCACGCTCTTCATTCAGGTCAAACAGGGTAACTTTGGCCCCTTTTGCCGCCAATACCCGGGCGGTGGCTTCGCCCAATCCGGAGGCGCCTCCAGTGACAATAGCGGAAATTTCAGAATTGATTTTCATAACTGTGCCTTCTCTTTGCCGTAATCAATTGGTCATATCGGGGACATATCCTGATGGACCCTATGGAGGCATGTTATCGCAATGACTGAAGAACCCAACAGCCTTGATGCAGGTTTTGAGCGTGAAATGATTAAAAATCTTCCGCTGGTGCTGGAAACGCCCAAACACAGGCCACCGCGTCGCTTTTGGCCGAAGTTTTGGGCCACCATGGGCAAGGTTCCGTTTTCCGAGGAATTGGGTGCGGCCTATTATTGTGCCACCGATGGGCAAACCCCAACCCGGGTCAAAGGGGTATTATTTGCGGCGCTGGCCTATTTTGTCCTGCCCACCGATCTGATCCCGGATTTCATTGCCGCCCTTGGTTTTACCGATGATGCCACGGTACTGGCCACGGCCATGGGCATGGTCAGTGTACATATCAAACCTCGCCACAGCGAGGCAGCGCGCGCTTTGTTGCGCCGCCCGGTAAAGGTCAGCACAGATTGAGCGCGCCATTTGCCCTGGCACTGCATGGTGGTGCCGGCCCGATTCGCAATTCTGACCAGTCCCGCGAAGAGGCCAATATGGGCGCACTTCTGGATGAAGGGCGTGTGATGCTGGCCAAAGGGGCCGCCGCGATCGAGGCGGTGGTGGCGATGATCCGTGGTCTGGAGGAGGCCGGCTATTATATCGCTGGCAAAGGGGCGGCGCCCAATCGCGATGGGGTTTTCGAACTGGATGCCGCCATTATGGATGGCAAAAAACGCCGCGCCGGGGCGGTATGCGCCCTCTCTGGCTTTCGTTCTCCCATTACGGCGGCCCGGGCGGTGATGGACAAGACGCCTCATGTATTGCTGGCCGGATCCGGGGCGGCAAAGTTTTGTGCCGAGGCTGGCCTGGAGCCTGTGGACGATCCGCAATCCTATTACACACCGGCGGTTCGCTCGCAGGCCGCTACCGATGCGCTCAGCCATGGCACCGTGGGGTGTGTGGCGCTGGACCGTGCTGGGGCTTTGTGCGCCGGTACGTCCACCGGCGGGGTGCTCAACAAAATGCCGGGCCGGGTGGGCGATACGCCACTGATCGGGGCAGGCACTTGGGCAGATGAACGTGTAGCCATTTCGTGTACCGGTCAGGGTGAATATTTCATCCGCGCGGCCGCCGCTGCCGATGTCTCGGCACGTATGAAATATGCCGGGATGAGTGTAGATGCTGCCGCCGCGGGGGCGCTGGCCGATATGCAACGCCAGGGCGGTGATGGTGGTCTGATTGCGGTGGATGCGGCGGGGCGCATCGCCATGCCGTTCATTTCCCACGGCATGCGCCGGGCGGCCTGTGATGGGGCGGGAAATGTCACCGTTATGGTGTTTCGTTAAGGCTGGGTTAAGCCGGGATAGGCTTTGATAGAGCGCTTGAAGGATGGATTATGCGCCCGTTATTTTCTTTTGTATTACCTCTGTTGATGGTGGTGGCCGGTACCTCTGGTGCCCAGGCGGCCAATGCGCCAAAACTGCACCAGACCTATAAGGACTGGGCGGTTTTCACCGTTAAAAGTGGCGATGATACTCTGTGTTATGTACGCAGCTTCGCCCAGGACAAGGCCCCTAAGAATGTCGATCATGGGGATGTAATATTTTTCGTAAGTTCGTGGAAATCCGGGGTTGCCAAGCATCAGCCAAGCCTGATGACCGGCTATACGTTAAAGGCCACACCGCCGCCAAAGGCGCGGGTCGGCTCGACGCGGATCACCATGTATACCGATGGCAATGAAGCCTTTGTCGAGGAAACCAGCGACGAACGAAAACTGATCAATGCCATGAAAAAAGGCTCGCTTTTGCGCCTCGAGGCGCGATCCAAACGAGGTACCGCCACCACCTATGAGTTTTCACTTTCTGGCATCACGGCGGCACTGCAAAAAGCTGACGCGCTGTGTAAATAGCGCTATAAGGCGGCCATGACTGAAACGATTATAAAACCGTCTCTGGCGGGCATGGACCGCGATGCCCTGCGCAAAGCGGTGCTGGCGGCGGGCGTGCCGGAAAAACAGGCGCGTATGCGTGTGAACCAGCTCTGGCGCTGGATTTATTATACTGGCGTGACCGATTTTGAGGCGATGACCGACATTGCCAAGCCTTTGCGGGCCGCCCTGGCCAAGAGCCATACGCTGGACCGTCCGGCACTTAGCGAACGGCAGGTCTCCAAGGACGGCACGCGCAAATATCTGATCAAACTTGGCCCCGGTATCGAGGTTGAGGCGGTGTATATTCCGGGCGTTGGTCGCTCCGGCGCTTTGTGCATTTCCAGCCAGGTTGGCTGCACGCTGAACTGTACCTTCTGCCATACCGGCACGCAGGCTTTGGTGCGAAACCTGACCGCCGCCGAGATCGTTACCCAGATTATGATCGCCCGCGATGATCTGGATGACTGGCCAAAATCACCCAAGGATCAGGAAAGCCGGGCCATTACCAATATCGTTTTTATGGGCATGGGCGAGCCGCTTTATAATCTTGAAAATGTGGCCGCCGCCATGGCGATTTTAAGCGACGGCGAGGGCATTGCCATTTCGCGTCGCCGCATCACGGTTTCCACCTCGGGTGTGGTGCCAAAAATGCACGATCTGGGCGAGACGACCCAGGCTATGCTGGCCATTTCCCTGCATGCGGTGAATGACGAGCTGCGCAATGAACTGGTGCCGATCAACAAGGCTTACCCCTTGAAAGAATTGCTAAATGCGTGCCGCACCTATCCCGGGGCCAGTAATGCCCGGCGCATCACGTTTGAATATGTGATGCTAAAAGACGTGAATGATTCCGATGAAGAGGCGCGCGAACTGGTGCGGTTGCTCAGGGGTATTCCGGCCAAGATCAATCTGATCCCGTTCAATCCCTGGCCCGGCGCGCCCTATGAGTGTTCTAGCTGGGAACGCATTGAAACCTTTGCTGAAATTGTCAACAAGGCTGGCTATGCTTCGCCGATCCGCACCCCCCGGGGCCGTGATATTGATGCGGCGTGTGGGCAATTGCGCTCCGAAAGTATTAAAAAACGCGCCAGTGAACGCTTAAAAGAACGCCTCACCGCCCAAGCGTCATCATGAAATTTCCACCGCCAACGCTCACCACCGAACGCCTGGTGCTGCGGGCCTTGCAAGCCTCGGATGCGGCGGATCTGCATATTGCTTTTAGCGATGCAGAGGTCTGCAAATATTGGTCCCACGCCGCGTACACATCCCTATCGCAATCGCAAAAGCGTGTGGATGAGAATATGGCCTGGACCACGGCCCTGACCTGGGCGATCACCAAGGGTGGAGGCCAGCCCGTGCTGGGCTGGGTGATTTTACAACCCGGTCGCGAGAGCCGCATTGCGGAGCTTGGTTATATCCTGCGCCGTGATGCCTGGGGGCAGGGGATTATGGCCGAGGCCGCCAAAGCCGTTGTGGCTTATGGTTTTGAAGGGGAAGGCATGCGGCGTATTTTTGCCGACATGGACCCGGATAATATCGGCTCTATTCGCATTGCGGAAAAATGCGGTATGATCTATGAGGGTCGCCTAAAAGGCAATTGGGACACCCATATCGGGGTGCGTGACAGCCTGATTTATGGCCGGGTTGAACTGGCTGATTAGTGCCTTAGTGCTGTCATTACCGGACTTGTTCCGGTAATCCAGAATTCCAGACATCAAGGCTGGATCACCCGAATGAATCGGGTGATGACACGTTCAGGTGAATTGGTAACGCCCGCCTAGCCCAGCTCGTCTTTAAGTGCGCCCAGACATTTTTCCACATTTGCCGGACAGGCACTGGCCCCCATCAGGCCGATGCGCCAGACCTTTCCTGCCAGCGCGCCCAATCCGGCGCCAATTTCAAGATCATGTTTTTCCAGCAGGTTTTTGCGGATCGCCGCTTCATCGGTGACGCGCTCAGGGATGTGTACCGTGTTCAGTTGCGGCAGGCGATACTCCGGCTCGACCAGAAAGGAAAAGCCTAAGTCCTCCAGACCATCGCGCAACGCCTCATGCTGGGTTTGATGGCGGGCAAAGGCGGCCTCCAGCCCTTCTTCGTGCAACATCAACAGGCCTTCATGCAAAGCATACATGGCGTTGATGGGCGCGGTGTGGTGATAGGACCGCCCGCCTTCACCCTGCCAATAATTCATTACCAAAGAGAGATCCAAAAACCAGCTTTGCACCGGCGTTACGCGGGCTTCAATAGAGGCAATGGCGCGGGGGCCAAAGCTGATGGGGGATAAGCCCGGCGGTACGGATAGGCATTTTTGCGTACCCGAATATATTGCATCTACGCCCCATTCATCGACCTTTACCGGCACGCCACCCAGCGATGTGACCGCATCAACAATGCTCAAACAATCATGCTCGCGTGCCAATGCACACAGGGCTTTGGCGTCCGAGAGCACACCGGTGGAGGTTTCGGCATGGACAAAGGCCAGAATTTTCGCTTCGGGGTGGGATTTCAAGGTGTCTTCCACCTTTTGTAGGTCCACCGGTTTTCCCCAGTCATCACTGATCACCACGGCGGTTGCGCCGGCGCGGGTGACGTTCTCGACCATGCGCCCACCAAAGACGCCATTTACGCACACCACGACCGTATCGCCGGGCTCTATAAGGTTCACAAAACAGGTTTCCATGCCCGCCGATCCCGGCGCTGAGACCGGAAAGGTCAATGCATTTTCGGTTTGAAAAGCAAAGCGCAACAAAGATTTGATCTCGTCCATCAGGGCAATGAATTGCGGGTCCAGATGGCCAACCGTGGGGCGCGCCATGGCCTCTAAAATACGGGCGGGAACATCAGACGGGCCGGGCCCCATCAGGGTTTTGGGGGTGGGGTGAAACGGTTTCATGGGCGGCGTCCTTTTGGGGAGGGATAGGCTTTGTCATTGTCGGACTCGTTCCAACAATCGAATAGAGAGTTAAATCCGATCTGGATTACCCGGACAAGCCGGGTAATGACAAATATGTGTTTCCCGTGCTTAATCAGCGAAGCGATAGCACATAGAACCGTGCTCAAGTAGCGGGCGTCAGCACCGTGATAGCACACATAAAAAGAAAAAATGGTGGCGGGGGGGAGATTTGAACTCCCGACCTCAGGATTATGAGTCCTGCGCTCTAACCAACTGAGCTACCCAGCCATACCAATGCCGTGATTTGAGACGCGGGATATACGCGCCCGTGCGCTTCCGCGCAAGCAATTTTGCTGTGCAATTTTCTGGTGAAGAACAAGCCGTCATCCCGACGAAAGTCGGGATCCAGTATGCTGTACTTTTAAATGATAAGCTTCATTACTGGATTCCGGTTTTCACCGGAATGGCAAACATCAGGAAGCTTGGTTAGCGTGTAATATGCAGCGGCTGGCCAAGGGCGGCCATGGCACTTTCGGCAAAGCCTTCGCTCAATGTCGGATGCACATGAATGGTGCCGGCAATGTCCTCCAGACGCGCCCCCATTTCCAGCGCCAACGCAAATTCGCCCGATAGCTCGGCAACATGCGCGCCAACTGCATGAATACCCAGCACCACATGATCGGACTTGCGAGCCGTAACGCGCACAAAACCGCCATCCTTGCCGCCTTGCATAGAGAGCGCCTTGCCAAGGGCGGCGAGGGGGAATTTGCCGGTGATGATCTCCTCACCGGCGGCTTTGGCCTCGTCCGGGGTTTGGCCCACGCCAACGATTTCCGGCTCGGTAAAACACACGGCGGGGATGGCCACCGGGTCAAAACGGTTCCGATGCCCGGCCAGTAATTCGGCGACCATTTCGCCCTGCGCCGTACCCTTGTGGGCCAGCATCGGCTCGCCGGTCAGATCGCCAATGGCATAAACCCCGCGCATGGTGGTGGCGCACCGCTCATCCACATGGACAAACGGTCCGTCCATATCCACGCCCATATTTTCCAGCCCCCAGCCTTGGGTGACGGGTTTGCGGCCCACGGCCACCAGCACTTTTTCGGCGGCAATTTCGTGAACTTTGCCGTCTTTATCTTCAAATTCAATGCCGGTTTTGGTCAGGCCTTTGGCTTTGGAGGAAAGATGCATCTCCACCCCGTGGGTTTTTAACCAGCGCGAAACGGGCCGGGTGACAGGGGCGTCATAAAGCGGCAAAATTCGCGGTAGCGCCTCAATAAAGCTGACTTTGGTGCCAAGTTTGGCAAAGGCAATGCCCAGTTCCAGCCCGATATAGCCCGCGCCCACGACCGCAAGGGTCTTGGGCAGTTTGTCCAGCGCCAATGCCCCGGTGGAGGAAATAATGCGCTCATTTTCAAAGGGTAAAAATGGTAATTCAACTTCCACCGAGCCGGTGGCCAGCACTACGTTTTGCGCACTGATGGTGAGCGTTTCACCGCCTTCCAGCGTCACCGTGCAGGTTTTGGCATCGGAAAATTCGGCCCAGCCATTCAGTACTTCGGCGCCTGCGGATTTTAGCAGCATGCCAACCCCAGAGGTTAGCTTGCCGACCAGATCGTCTTTCCAGGCGGTCAGCGTTTTCATATCCACTTTGGGTTTGGCACAGCTAATGCCCATGGCGGGCGCGGCGGCATGGTCCGAGATCTCTGCAAACCGGCTGGCCGCATGGATCACCGCCTTGGAGGGGATACACCCCCGGTTTAAACAGGTGCCGCCAAGGCCGCTTTTATCCACCAGAATGACGTTTAGCCCCAATTGGGCGGCGCGAATGGCGCACGGGTAACCCGCCGGGCCGCCACCAATGATGAGAACATCAGTTGTTTTGGTTTTGCTCATAACAGAGGCGCTCACATAAAGAGGGTTGCGGGGTTTTCCAGCGCGGTTTTGACCCGTTGGATCATCAGGGCCGCGTCATAACCATCGACAATGCGATGATCAAAACTGGAAGACAGGTTCATCATTTTGCGGGGCGCAAAGGCGCCGTCCTGCCAGACCGGGCGGATTTGCAGCTTGTTGACGCCGATAATGGCGACTTCCGGGGCATTGATCACCGGGGTGGAGGCAATACCGCCCAGCGCCCCCAGCGAGGTAATGGTGATGGTCGAGCCGGAAAGCTCGTCTTTATTGGCCTTGCCATTGCGGGCGGCGGTGCAGACACGGGAAATTTCAGATGCTAGGGTCCAGATATCCATGGCTTCAGCGTGTTTGACCACTGGTACCATCAGGCCGTTGGGCGTTGCGGTGGCAATGCCCATATGCACGGCCTCAAACGTGGTGGCTACGCCCGCTTCGTTATCATAATGCGCATTGGCGTTTGGAAAGTCTGGCAGCACCTTGATCAGCGCCATGGATAGGAATGGCAACAGGGTCAGCTTGGGCTGGCCTTCATTTCGTGTGGCATTTAAGTGCGCACGCAGGGTCTCAAGCGCCTCCATATCCACCTCTTCGACATAGGCAAAATGCGGAATGGTGCGTTTAGAATGGGCCAGATTTTGCGCTATCTTACGGCGCAGGCCGATGATTTTATGCGTGCTCGTGCCGGTGCGCTTGGCACGGCCAGTATGGCTTGCGGGGCGCGCCACAAGGCGGCCACCGGCGGCAATAAAGTCCTCTAAATCCTGATGACTGATGCGCCCGGCCGGTCCGGTGCCCGGCACATTGGCAAGGTCGATATTGGCCTCCAGGGCCGCTTTGCGTACGGCGGGGGAGGCAAGGGGCCTTTTGCCGCCTCGTTCTTCGACAGGCTCAGGATGAGGCGTTGGGGTTGGCTCAGAGCTTGCCCCGGACTGGATCCGGGGATGAGATTTAGTAGCTTTTAACGGTGGATCTTTTTCATCCTCATCCTGTGCTTGTCGCAGGATGGGTGCCTCTGTGCTTTCTTCCTCTGCGACACCAGCCGCATCGGTTTCGATGGTGACAATCACGGTGCCCACGGCCAGCACATCGCCGGGCTCGCCGGTGATGGATTTAATCACCCCGGTAACCGGCGAGGGAATTTCCACCGTGGCCTTGTCGGTCATGATGTCCACAAGGTTATCATCTTCGGCAACGCTGCTCCCGGCCTTGACATGCCATTCCACAATTTCCGCCTCGACCACGCCTTCGCCAACGTCCGGCAATTTGATGCTCAGCAGTCCCATTTAAGCCTCCAGCGTTTCTTTGAGCGCGCGCATGACGCGGGTTTGCCCGGGGAAATATTCCCACTCGTGGGCGTGCGGATAGGGGGTATCCCAGCCGGTAACGCGCTTGATCGGCGCTTCCAGCGCATAAAAACACTCTTCCTGGATTTGTGCCATCAGCTCGGCCCCAAATCCCGAGGTGCGCGGCGCCTCGTGCAGCACCACACAGCGCCCGGTCTTGTTCACCGATTTGGCGATGGTTTCGATGTCATAGGGGATCAGGGTGCGCAGGTCGATTACTTCGGCATCAATGCCCGCAAGTTGTGCGGATTCGAGCGCCACATGCACCATGGTGCCATAGGCGACCACGGTCAGGGCGGTCCCTTCGCGGACCACATCGGCCTTGCCCAACGGCACGGTATAATGACCGGTGGGTACGGCGCCTTTTTCATGCGACGACCAGCTGAGCGCCGGCTTGTGTGGATCGCCATCAAAGGGGCCATTATACAGCCGCTTTGGCTCAAAAATCAGCACCGGATCATCGCTTTCACTGGCCGCGATTAACATGCCTTTGGCATCATAAGGGTTGGACGGCATGGTGATGACAAGACCCGGAATATGGGTGAAAAACGCTTCTGGCGACATGGAATGGGTCTGGCCGCCATAAATGCCGCCGCCGCACGGGGTGCGCAGCACCAATGGCGCGCTGAACGCCCCCGCGGTGCGGTAACGCAGGCGCGACAGTTCGGATACAATCTGGTCAAAGCCCGGGAAGATATAATCGGCAAACTGAATTTCCGCGATCGGGCGCATCCCATTGGCCGCCATGCCAATGGCCATGGCGACAATGGCCGCTTCGTTAATCGGCGTATCGAACACACGGGATAGCCCGTATTTTTCCTGCAGGCCCTGGGTGCAGCCAAACACCCCGCCAAAATAGCCGGCATCTTCACCAAAGGCGCAAACGCGCTCGTCGCGCTCCAGCAAGACATCATGGGCCGAATTGATCGCCTGGATCATGGTCATGCGTGCAGTTTTGCTCATGATCAAACCCCCAGGTCCTGACGTTGGCGTCGCAGGTGCCAGGGCTGCCCCACAAACACATCCTCGAACATGCTGGGGACGGGAGAGAGTGGGCCATCGCGCAAGGTGCCATAGCTTTCGGCGGTTTTATAAGAGGCCAGCACTTCTTTACTGAGTGCATCGGTCAAGGCCTCATGACGGGCCTCATCCCATTCCCCAAGCGCGATGAGATGGCTTTTCAGGCGTTCCACCGGATCGCCAAGAGGCCAGGCCTTGGCCTCTTCCTTGGGGCGATAGCGCGAAGGATCATCCGAGGTGGAGTGGGCATCGGCGCGATAGGTGACATGCTCGATCAAGGTGGGGCCATGCCCGGCGCGGGCGCGATCAGCGGCCCACCTAGTCACCGCATAAACAGCCAGAAAATCATTACCGTCCACGCGTAACGTGGCCAGGCCATAACCAATGCCCTTGGCCGCAAAGGTGGCGTTCAGCCCGCCAGCAATGCCGGCAAAGGATGAAATGGCCCATTGATTATTGACCACATTCAGGATCACCGGGGCCTGATAGGTGCTGGCCAGGGTGCAGGCCCCATGAAAATCACCTTCCGCCGTGGTGCCATCACCAACCCACGAGGCGGTTACCGTATCCTCGCCGCGCGCCGCACTGGCCATGGCCCAGCCCACGGCTTGGGGAAACTGCGTGCCCAGATTACCGGAAATGGAGAAAAAATTACCTTCTTTCCAGGTGTAGTGGATGGGTAATTGCCGCCCCTTCAGATTGTCTTTGGCGTTCGACAGGCAATGGGTCATCATTGCCACCATGTCCCGATCCCGGGCAAACAATAACCCCTGTTGGCGGTAAGAGGGGAACAGCATGTCCTCAAACCGAAGCGCCATGCCCGCAGCACAGGCAACGGCCTCTTCGCCGAGGGCTTTCATATAAAAGGAGATTTTACCCTGGCGTTGCAGCTTTAACATGCGGTCATCATAGAGCCGCGTTTTCAGCATTACGTGCAAACCCTGGCGCAGGGTTTTGGGCGATAATGCAGGATCCCATTGCCCTTGCGCCTGATGCTCGCTATTCAATACCCCTATGAGGGCATTTGCCAGCATATGGGTGTCTTTTGCCGGGCAATCCGGATCAGGTCGTGTAACCGGAATATCCTGTGATAGGCCCAGGCCCGAAAAGTCCGGTTTTTCGCCGGGACGGGCCGGGGGTTCAGGAACGGTAAATCCGGCTCTGTTGCGTGATGGCGCAGGGGTCATAGAGTCACTCATGGGTTTGACCGTGCTTAGGGGCTTTATGCCCCTTTATCGCGGTGCTTGGCAATTTCCACCCTCATTATGGCGAATATGATTGCATTTGTCCTCTATAAAGTGCATTCATATGCATAAATATTTTTTGAATTTTCCGGTGAGGTTTATCGGTGACCAGCGAAATTGACGACATTGATGCTAAAATACTCAAACTCGTGCAAAGTGATGCCTCCCTATCGGTTGCCGATATTGCCACCAAGGTCGGGCTTTCCTCTTCGCCATGCTGGCGACGGATCAAACGGCTGGAGGAAACCGGCATTATTGCCTGTCAGGTAACTATTCTTGACCGGGAACGTCTGGGTCTGAATTTTGAAGTTTATGTGGCGGTAAAGCTGGATCGGCCTACGCGTTCGAACCTGCGGGCCTTTGAGGCGTCGGTAAAAGAGTTCCCCGAAGTGCTGGGTTGTGCCACGGTCACCGGGGCGGTGGATTATGTCTTACGCATCGTTACCACCGACATGCATACCTATGATGACTTTCTGCGTGACCAGATCTTGTCCATGGATCTGGTACAAACCGCCGTTTCGCGAATTGTGATTCGTTCGGTCAAAGACACAACCGATTTGCCATTGCATCTGATCGCGCCGGAATAGGCGCTTTTATTTTGTCTGGACCGGCACGTATTTTGATCGGGCGCCGGTCTCAAAATACTGGCGATCATTCAACAACGCAGAAACGATATAGTCATAGACCATTCTGATTCTTGCGGATTTTCGCAAATCTTCGTGGGCGACCACCCATAAATCCTCTGAAAAATCCAGCTCCGGTAATAGGCGCTCGACCGTGTCCGGCATTGTGCCGGCTGGCCAGCTGAAATGCGCAAAAAGCCCAATGCCATAGCCAGCCAACAGGGCATGGGCCTGAGTATGAAAAGAATTTGAGCGAAAAACGATGGGGTTAGGGCGCTTGCGTTCATGGTCCAGTTTATCTGGCCAGAAATTGGAATTGGCTGCCAGTGTAACCATAACCCCGTTATGTTTTCCCAGATCATCCGGGCTAAGCGGTCTGCCGTGCTTTTGAATATAGGCGTGGGCTGCATACAAACCAAAGCCTGCGGATAATACCTTGCGCCCAATCAGGCTGTTCTGGTTGCCGGGCCCCATCCAGCGGATTGCAATATCGGCTTCGCGTTGTGCCAGGTTGACGGAACGCTGGTCGACAATCACTTCAATTTGAGTTTCCGGGTGCTCCTCATGAAAGGGCCGCAAGGCATAGGGCAGCCACAAATCCCCCAGACCTTCGGTGCCGGAGATTCTGACCGTGCCGGCCAGGCCCTGATCTGCCCCGGCACGGGCACGGTCTATGGCATCGGCCTCATCCTGCATCCGCCGGATTCGCAACAATACCGTATCGCCAAAGGTGGTGGGGACCAGCTGGTTGCCTTCCTTGGTCAATAGCGGCGCGCCAAAATACTCTTCCAGTGCCCGGATGCGCCGCCCTGCGGTGGGTTGACTGACGCCCAGCTTGTCGCCGGCAGCCGTCAAGCTGCCGGTTTCGGCAACCGCCAACAATATCGGGAAATCAGCCCAGTATTTATTCATGCAAGGACACCGTTCGTGTTTATGTTGGCGCAATATGCCGCCTTCATTCACGATTGAATGCCTAATCTGCATCTATAGTCAATGGAATTTAGCGGTCAATTGAGAGATGTTACACTTTATTTAATAACGGTTATTGACCACCTTTCGCCCATGTATACTACCAAGTTTTTTGGAATGACGGCGAAAAGTATAATTCAATATTGAATGACAAATATGCAGAAAAATGAACAGTGTTCACTTTTCAAACAGCGATCATACGCCTATATAGAGGTGGTCATTCAATGAGGAGAACCAGAATGTCTTACCGTAAAGGACTAGCCGTAACGGCGGCCATTGCTGTTTTGGGACTGGTCAGCATACCTGCTGCCCAGGCTTCGGCAGCAACCCCGGAATTTGCTGTGCAAAATGCGGCCAATTCGAACATTCGCGGTGGCTATAACGCCTATGCCCGCGGTGATTATAAAATCGCCAAAACATTCAACGTCAGAGCGACGGCCAAGGGCATTAAAAAGTCTCGCCGCTCGATTGCATATTCCAATCTATGCGCCACTCTGGGGCAGCTAAATACCCTCGATGCAGCCCTGGAGGCCTGTAATTTGGCCGTGAAAATGGCTCCGAATAACTGGCGGGCGTTGAATAATCGCGGTGTGGTGAATTATCTGGCCGGCAATAAGGACGCTGCGCTGGCTGATTTTACGGCTGCTGCCGGTTCACCGGATGCGGCACTGGCCCAGGCCAATGCTGATCTCTTGTCCGGTACCAAACTGGCGACCAGCGAGTAAGACCTTTTTTTGACGGGCAAGGGCGAGCTTCCCCCGCACGACTTGCATACTTCTCCCCGGAGTACCGTCTTTTAACCCCGTGCCCCCCCGGCACGGGGTTTTTCTTTGGCCCGGCCTTTGACTTTTTTCTGTGGATGGCAAAAAGAATCACATAACGGGGTTTGCGCGCGCCGTGCAAAGCGTTATGGGGCATGATCAGACATAGGGAAGTAAGACCATGAGTATCAATGCAGCCCTGGTGGGCGCCACCGGCAATATCGGGCGCGAAATTCTGGCCATTCTGGATGAACGTCTGTTCGCCATAGACAATATGCATGTGCTGGCATCACGGGCCTCCATGGGCCGTGAGGTTTCTTTTGGGGACCGCACGCTGGCTTGTGAAGACCTGGAACAGTTCGACTTTTCCACTGTTGATCTGGTGTTTATGGCCGCCGGCGGTGATGTGGCCAAAAAATGGGCCCCCAAAATTGCCGCCAAGGGGGCTTTGGTGATTGATAATTCCTCGGCCTTTCGTATGGACAAGGATGTGCCCCTGATTGTACCCGAAGTGAACGCCGATGCGGTAATGGGCGCGCGGGCCAAAAACATTATTGCCAATCCCAATTGCTCTACCATTCAAATGCTGGTGGCCTTAAAACCCATCCACGAAGCGGCCAAGATCAAACGTATCGTGGTTTCCACCTATCAGGCCGTATCGGGTGCTGGCAAAGCCGCCATGGACGAGCTGTGGGATCAGACCAAGGGCATTTATGTAACCGACAGCCCGACCTCCGAGGTTTTTCCCAAACAGATTGCCTTTAATGTGATCCCGCAGGTGGATGTCTTCATGGAAGATGGCGGCACCCGCGAAGAACACAAAATGATCAATGAAACCCATAAAATGCTGGATGAGAATATCCGGGTCAGCGCCACCTGTGTACGGGTTTCGGTATTTGTCGGCCATGGCGAGGCGGTGAATGTAGAGCTGGAGCGGCCCCTAAGCGCGGCGGCGGCAAAATCGCTTCTGCGGGAAAGCCCGGGCCTGATGGTGATCGATAAGCACGAGGATGGCGGTTATATCACCCCGGTGGAATGCGCCGGTGAATTTGCGGTTTATGTATCGCGTATTCGCGAAGACAAATCCGTGGATCACGGGCTGAGCCTGTGGGTAACGTCTGATAATTTGCGTAAAGGCGGGGCGTTGAACGCCGTGCAAATTGCTGAGCTGGCTCTTAATCGCGGCCTGCTTTCCAAGGCCGGAGCCTGATGGCTGGCGACGAGCGTCGCGGCACGCTAGCGGCCTTTGGGGCGTTTCTGTTCTGGGGGGCGATGCCGCTTTATTTCTGGGCCTTTCCCGATGGGGTTGGTGCATTTGAAATTACCCTGCATCGCATTTTCTGGACCTTTGTCATGTTGCTGGGGGTGCTTGGGTTTAGCGGGGCATTGGGCCCGGCCATGGCGCTTTTTCGCAAGCCAAAGGTCATCGGTACTCTCTTTGCCAGTACCGTACTGATCTCGATCAACTGGATGGTCTATGCCTGGGCGGCGATGAATGGCCATCTGGCCGAGGCCTCTTTGGGCTATTTCATCAATCCTTTGGTCAATGTGGCCTTTGGCGTGGTGCTGCTTCGCGAACGGCTGAACACATGGCGCTGGATGGCCGTGGGGCTGGCCGCTCTGGGGGTGCTGAACCAGGTGATTGTAGTTGGTAAAACTCCGTGGATTGCCCTTACCCTGGCATTTTCCTTTGGTGGCTATGGTCTGTTGCGTAAAACCGTGGCGGCGGAGGCAAAGGAAGGCCTGTTCATTGAAACCCTGATCGTATCACCGCTGATTCTGGGGGCCATCATATGGATGGAAAATCAGGGCACGGGTCATTTGCTGCATGGCTCGCCTAGCACAGTATTTTTATTGCTGGCGGCGGGCCTGACCATCACCATACCGCTGACCATGTTTAACTTTGCGGCGAGGCGTATCCCGCTTTCTACCTTGGGCCTGATCCAGTATATCGCTCCCAGCTCGACCTTTATCATGGCCATTGTGGTGGGTGAAAAACTGACCCTGGGGGGCTTGTTGACGTTCGTGCTGATCTGGATGGGACTGGCGCTTTATTCGCTGGATTTGTGGCGGCATCGCAGCCACTGAACCGGTTTGGCCTACCCATGCACGATGGGGCGTTTGGCAACTTCAAATTCCTTGAAATACAGTGCCAAAACCCGCTCATAGATCTCGCTTAGCTGGTGAATATCGCTAATGGGGACGTGTTCATTGACCTTGTGCATGCTGGCCCCGGTCAGGCCAAATTCCGCCACTGGCGCATAGTCCTTGATAAAGCGCGCATCCGATGTGCCGCCCCCGGTGGTCAGGGCCGGGTGCCGCCCGGTCACCTCCTGCACTGCCTTTTGCAATAGGGTGGTAAAGGGGCCGGGCGGGGTCAGAAAGGCCTCGCCCATCACTTTCAGATCCAGCAAGACCGCACAGGTGTGTTCGCGCTCGGCGGCACGGGCTTCTTCCTCTATCCAGTCGCACAATTGCGCGCCGGTATGGGCGACATTAAAGCGGATATTGAAACGGGCGCTGGCGGCGGCCGGAATGATATTGTGGGCCGGATTATCCACATCAATGCTGGTCACTTCCAGATTGGAGGGCTGAAACCCCGGCACCCCATCATCCAGCAGGCGCGCAAAAAGCCGGTTGATCATGGTGATCAGCGGCGGGATCGGGTTTTGCGCCCGTTCCGGATAGGCCACATGGCCTTGCTGGCCTTTGATGGTGATAATACCGTTCAGCGATCCCCGGCGGCCGTTTTTGATCTCATCCCCAAGGGCCTTGGGGTTGGAAGGTTCACCCACCAGACAATGGGTGATGGTTTCGCCTTCTTCGGCCAGCGCTTTGAGCACCCGTTTGGTGCCGTTAATGCCTTCGCCTTCTTCATCGCCGGTAATCAAAAGGCTGATCGAACCATAAAGGGGATTATGTGAAAGGTGACGCTGGGCGGCGGCAATAAAAGCGGCAATGGCCCCTTTCATATCGGCGGCCCCGCGACCCCACAGAACCCCATCGCGCACCGCGGCGCCAAAGGGGTCATCGCGCCAGTCATCGGGATTGCCGGTAGGCACCACATCGGTGTGGCCAGCAAAACAGAAATTGGGCACGCCGGTGCCGATACGGGCATAGAGGTTATCCACTTCGCCAAAGGGATAGCGTTTGACAAAAAAACCCAGCGTTTCCAATTGGGCTTGCAGAATATCCAGTGCGCCGTCATCCAGGGGGGTGACTGAACGACAACGGATCAGCGCCTGGGCCAGCGCCAGCGGATCAATACTGTCCGCTCCATCGCTCACGATGCGGCAGTCTCGGCAAGCAGGGCCTTCAAAAACGGCTGGATATTGGGATTGCCCGCTATGATCAGCGCTGGATTGATGGCGGCCTTGCTATCGGATTCGCTGTCATCGCCGACAATGGCCCCGGCTTCGCGGGCGATCAAAACCCCGGCGGCGACATCCCACAAGGCCAGATCACGTTCCCAATAGCCGTCATACCGGCCAGCGGCCAGCCAGGCCAGGTCCAGCGCCGCTGAGCCAAACCGGCGCACACTGGAAACCTTGGGGGCAATGCGGTGCAGCTCTTTGAGGAAGCGCGCATGACCGGGTCTGCCCAGATGGGGGATGCCGGTGGCCAATACACAGTCCTGCAATCTGGTGCGGGCGGAAACTTCCAGGCGGCGTTCGTTCAAAAACGCGCCCTTAAAGCGCTCGGCCCGGAACATTTCGTCGCGAATGGGGTCATAAACCACGCCGGCGACAATCTCGCCCTTGCGTTCCAGCGCAATGGAAATGGCAAAATGTGGAATGGCGTGCAGAAAATTGGTGGTACCATCCAGTGGGTCAATGATGAAACGGTGGGACGGGTCGGTGCCTTTGATTTCGCCGCCTTCTTCCAGCAAAAAGCCATAGCCCGGGCGGGATTCAGATAACAGCCGCACCAGAATTTCCTCGGACTTTCGATCCGCCGCCGAGACAAAATCCGCGGGGCCTTTTTTGGAAACCTGCAGGTTTTCAACTTCGCCAAAATCGCGATTCAATTTCCCGGCAGCGCGTCGCGCAGCACCGGTCATGATGTTTAAGAGGGCAGAGGCCTGTGCCATGATTCTATCCCTTAATCCGCACGCTTGACATAGCTGCCATCAGCGGTGGAAACCACCACCTTTTCGCCAACGCCGACAAAGGGCGGCACCGTGGTGCGTACGCCGTTTTCCAGGGTCGCCGGCTTGAACGAATTGGCCGCCGTCTGGCCTTTGACCACCGGCTCGGTATCAGCAATTTCCAAAACCACCTGATCGGGGATGGAAAGGGCGATGGGGCGTTCTTCGTGAAAATTGATCACCACGGTCATGCCGTCCTGCAGATAGGCCTGCATGTCGCCGACAAATTCCTTGGCCAGCTCGACCTGTTCGTAACTTTCAATATCCATAAAAGCCAGCGTATCGCCATTGTCATAAAGATAGGTATGGTCTTTTTGTTCCAAGCGAACCTTTTCAATGGTTTCAGAGGCGCGAAAGCGTTCATTCAGCTTGCGGCCATCTTCCAGGTTTTTCAGTTCGACCTGATTAAAGGCACCGCCTTTGCCCGGTTTGACGGCATTGCATTTTACCGCCACCCACAAGCCGTTCTGGTGCTCGATAATATTGCCTGGTTTGATCTCATTGCCGTTGATTTTCATCGTGCTGCCCTCAAGGTGTCTATGTGTGAGGTGCTCTATCTGTGCACTGCTTGCGGGTCAAGGCGAAGCAGTGTGCGAGAGGATCAGCAAAGGCTGTTCGGCAATCTCTTCAATGCGGCCCCGGGTTGGACCGGGCAGGGCACTGCCCAGCGCCATGGCCAGGGCGCGCCGCTCTGCATTTTGCGGGTCATGACGCACGGCGCGCACGGCCCATTCATAGGCCGCTTCGCGATCCATCATCACCCCTTCGCCTTTGGCCAGCGCAATGGCGTACAGATATTGGCCCTCGCCATCATCGGCCTCAGCCGCCTTGCGCAACCACCGGGCCGCTTCGGCAGGGCGTGGTGGTTCTTCTTGCAATGTAAAAATGGCCCAGGCGGTCATGGCATCGGGCAGGGCCCCCTTGGCCGCCTGCTCAATCAGGGGGGCGGCGGCGGCCTGATCAAACAGCGGGCTTTCCGGATCGGCCAGGATAATGCCGGCCTGATAGGCCGAACGGGTATCCCCTTCACGGGCGGCTTCTTTATAGAGCCGCAGGGCTTCTTCGTCCTCGCCCTGGCTAAAGAGCAAATTGCCTAGCAATTGTTTGGCCCGTACGCTGCCATCATAAATGGCTTTTTTGAACCAGGATTTGGCCTGTTCGGTATCCAGTGGGCCACCAAGACCCGAGGTGAATACCTGGCCCAGGACAATCTTGGCTTCGGTGGAATCTTTTCTGGCCGCGTTCAGCAAAAACCGCCGACCATCACTGGCCGACAAGCCGCCCTGATTGTCAAAGGCCATTTCTGCTAGGGACAGCCAGGCATAGACCTCGCCGCCTTTGGCCGATTTTTTGAACCAGTTAACCGCATTGGCGCTTTCTACCGGGCCGCCTTGGCCTTTGCGCATCATGGTACCCAACAGATATTGTGCCCGGGCATCGCCCTGGGCGCTTTGGGCACTTGCCAGAGTACGCGCCAATACATATTCGCCGCGGGCATAGGCCTGGGCCGCATCAAAGTCATCATTGGCAAAGCTGCTGGTAGGGAATTCGGGTACATCAATCAGGGGTGGCAAGGCGTCTTCGCCAAGGATAATGCCTTCCTTGAATACGGGAGGATTTTCAACCGGGCCGGTTTGTGCCATCGCCAAGAACGGTCCGGCCCACAGCGCTATAATTAAGCCGCCAAAGAGGCTTTTTTGATGGTGGCATTGAAGGCACGCACCGCCTCTGCCGGTCCGTCCGGGGCATTCCATACCCCGCCACAAACGGCCAAAAAGTCTGCCCCGGCCTGTACCAGAGGGGCGCAATTGTCTGCTGTTATACCGCCGATTGCTACGCATGGAATTTCAAAAAGCTCCGACCACCAGGAAAGAAGATCTGTTGTTGCCTGTGTTTTAGGCGTTTTCGTGGCACTTTCAAAAAAAGCCCCAAAGGCAACATAATCGGCACTGCTTTCCCCCGCCAGCATAGCCAGATGTCGCGAGTTGTGCGCCGTCGCCCCGATCATGGCCTGGGGGCCAAGGATTTTGCGGGCTTCGCGCAGGGGCATGTCGTCCTGGCCCAGATGTACGCCGTCGGCGCCCAGCGCCTGCGCCAGATCCACCCGGTCATTGATCAACACCGCCACACCGGCATTCTGGGCAATGGGGGCCAACGCCCTATAGGCGGCGCGGATATCGGCATCACTTACGTCTTTAAGGCGGATTTGCAGGGCAGCTACATCGCCGGCTGCCAGCGTGGCCGCTAAGTCCCTGGCAAAGGTGTCCAGGTCATCAAGGCGCGGCGGCGTCAACAGATACAGGCGACAGGGTTCGATACTCATGCCGCCTCATAGCGCGCCTATGCACGAAGTAAAGAGGCAAGATCATTTGAACTTGACCCGGTGGTCGGCTCACCGTAAGCGCCGTGCCATGACACAGCTTCCCCAAACCCCCGCAGGCCTAGGTGAATTGGCACCGCATTATGATGCGCTTTTGTGTGATGTCTGGGGGGTAGTGCATAATGGCAAAGCCGCCTTTGAGGTGGCCACCAGTGCGTTGACACAATTTCGCCGCGCCGGGGGCATTGTGGTGATGCTGACCAATGCGCCGCGCCCATCCACAGAAATACCGGCACAGTTTGCGGCGCTGGGCGTGCCGGATTCCAGTTGGGACGGTATCGTCACTTCGGGAGATGCCACCAAGGCCCTGTTGTCGCAAAACGCCCCCGGTCCGGCCTTCAAGCTGGGCCCGCCCAAGGATGATCGTCTTTATGATGGTACGGGCATGACCTTTGCCAAACTGGAAGAGGCAAAGCTGGTATCCTGTACTGGGTTTTACGATGACAACCGGGAAACCCCGGGGGATTACGATGCCTTGCTGGCGCGTGCTGCGGGGCTGAACCTGCCTATGATCTGCGCCAATCCGGACAAGGTGGTGCATTTTGGCGATCGGCTGATTTATTGTGCCGGAGCACTGGCCGAAAACTATGCGGCGCTGGGAGGCAAGGTGGTGTATACGGGAAAACCACACGACACCATTTACCAGCTTAGCTATGAACGTCTTGCCGCCTTGCGCGGGCATCCCGTGGACAAAAGCCGTATTCTGGCCATTGGCGATGGCCTGCCCACGGATATTCTGGGGGCGGCTTCACAATCCTTGGATTGTCTGTTTATCACTGGCGGGATACACGAAGCGCATTTTTCAGGCAGCGCCTATGCCGAAGAAGTGGCACATCTGTTACAGGACCACCAAACCCGGGCGCGTTATGCCATGCCGGTCTTGCGCTGGTAATTTAAGCGCTTTTTGCCAGTTTCATTTTTTTGGCCTGTGTGGCGCTCATGCTGCTTTGAATGGTTTCGGATAATTTGGCGACATCCAGGGGCTTGGTCAGATAAGCGTCCATCCCGGCCTCCAGCACCTTGGCGGGCATTTCGGGGCGCACATCGGCCGTTAGAGCGATCACCGGTACCAGTGCCGAAATTTCATCATCCAGTTCGCGGATTTTCTGACAGGCTTCCATGCCGTCCATTTGCGGCATATGCAGGTCCATCAATACCATGTCAAAATGGCTGGTTCGCACGGCCTCTACGGCATCCACACCATTGGCAACCAATTCAAAATCATGGCCTAGCTTGTTCAATATCAGGCCGATCAGGCGCTGGTTGGCGCGGCTGTCTTCGGCAACCAGTATGCGGGCCGGACGGTCAATATGACCGGTCTCTTCTTCGGGGGTTTCCACCAAAATCGAGAGCTGACCGCATTCTGACTGGTTTTCATCCATGTCCAGGCTAACCTCTCCACCCATCAGACGCGCCAGCCGACGGGTGATTTCCAATACGTCTCCATTATCCGCGGTTAAAGCTGAGGATCCGTTAAGACGGGCATTCGAAGTTATGGTGACGTGCAAGGTGTCGCCCCATTGCCCTTCTCGTATATTGGCAGCCATGCGCAAGATGCCGTCTGAATGGCGGGCAATCAGATGGGCCGCCAGATTGTAAACCGCCTGTGATAATCGCGCCTTGTCACAATGAATTTTGGTGCCGATGTCGGGGGCAAATTCCAGGCTAAGCCCCAATCCTTTTGCCGCTGCGGAAGGACGCAGGCGTTCAACCATCACCAACAGGGCTTCGGTAATGCCAAAATATTCTTCCTGAACGCCCAGGGCATCATTATTCAGTTGGGCCTGATCCAGGTGATTATCAACATGGACCAGTAATTCATGGCTGGCCCGCATGATGGCTTGCACATACTCTTTCTGATCTTGTTCCAGCACCGTATCATCCAGCAGATGCGCCATGCCCAGAATATCTGTTAACGGGGTGCGTAATTCATGGCTTAGGCTTTCCATTCGGGCGGTGGGTGGATGGTGGGGATCGGCGGTGACGGGCATGAGATATCTCCGTATTTATATTAATTATCATAAATAACGTAAAAAGAGTAAAATAAATCATAATCATCTAATAGTTGTGTAAATGATACAGACGCTGCCTGTGTCCCCCCTTTTCATTCTTTGGCTAGTCCGGCTATAGGTGTGCGGTGAAACTCCCGTCTTGTTGATGGGGGTCACATTGGAGTGCCTATGCCAATCCTCGTGCATTTTCTCTGGCTAGCCGCCGGTGTTTTTATTCTTCTGTTTTCGGGCGATATTCTGGTGCGCGGTTCGGCGGCGCTGGCCCGACGCTGGGGCGTACCGTCGCTGATCATCGGGCTAACGGTGGTGGCGCTGGGGACTTCGGCACCCGAAATGGTGGTCAGTGTCGGGGCGGTTCTCAAAGGGGCGCCGGGGCTGGCCATGGGCAATATTGTTGGCTCGAACATTGCCAATATGTTGTTGGTGCTGGGGGTGCCGGCGATGATTGTCCCCATTGCTACCAATGCGCCGGGTACGGGGCGCAATGTCATGTTTGCGCTGATGGCCTCGATCATTCTGACGGTGATGTCTTTGAATGGGGTCATCAGTTTCTGGCAGGGGGCGGTGCTTTTCTCGCTGATTATCATTTATCTGGTCTATCTGTTTACCCAGGCCCGGGCCGGCATGGAAATGGCCGCTGATATTCAGGAACTGGCCGATGTGGATCACATGCAGGGCCTGCCATCCAGCAATATAAAAATCGCGCTCTTTATTCTGGTGGGCATTGTCGGTCTGCCGTTTGGCGGGCATCTGGTGGGGACACACGGGGTGGCCATTGCGGAACTGATGCATGTGTCTACGGCCATTATCGGTCTGACCATTGTGGCGGTCGGCACGTCATTGCCCGAACTGGCAACTTCGGTCATTGCGGCCTTGCGTCGTCATGGGGATCTGGCGGTGGGCAATGCCTTTGGCTCTAATATTTTTAATGTTTTTGCCGTTGGCGGGGCTTCGGCCATGGCGGGCAAGCTAAGCGTGCCACCCAGCTTTATCCAATATGATTTCTGGGTGATGATCGGGGCCGGTGTATTGCTGGGCGGTTTTGCCCTGGCGAAACTTAAAATTGGTCGTCTTGCGGGCTTGTTATTGCTGGTTGCCTATGGGGCCTATCTGTTTGGATTAATGGCTCAGGAAGGGCTGTTGTGAGTGCGCCTGGGGTATTAATCACCGGCGCCGGGGCACGGGTTGGCAAAGCGCTGGCGCTGGCCATTGGTGCCGATGGATGGCGGGTGGCGGTGCATTACCGGCACTCGGCAGAGCCGGCACAAGAGGTGGCGTCCCGGATTATTGCCAATGGTGGCCAGGCCGCGGCGGTACGGGCGGATCTGGCAAACCGGGCGGATGTTGCCTCACTGATTCCAAATGCAATCGATGCCATCGGCCCGATCCAGGCCCTGATCAACAATGCCTCTCATTTCGAAGATGACCGACTGGAAGACCTGTCCCATGATCTGTGGGACACACATATGGATACCCATTTGCGTGCCCCGGTGTTTCTGGCCTCGGCCTTTGCCGATCAATTGTCCGAAAATACAGATGGGGCCATCATCAATCTGATCGACCAGCGGGTGCGCAAACCCAACCCGAAATTTTTCAGCTATTACCTTTCCAAGGCGGCGCTGAACTGTGCCACCGTAACCATGGCACAGGCGCTGGCCCCGCGCATTCGCGTCAATGCGGTGGCACCGGGACCAACTTTGCGCAATGCCCGTCAGAGCAAAATCGATTTTGACCGGCAGGTATCGGCCACCCTGTTGGGCACTGGCTCCCCGGTTGAAGAAATTGTGGATGCGGTGCGTTATCTTCTCTCCGCCAGGGCGGTGACCGGGCAAACCCTGGTGGTGGATGGCGGCCAGCACCTTTTGTGGCGCACGGCCGATGTTCAGGGCATAGACGAATGAGTAGCCAGCAATGCACGATTTTTGTACGCGGCCTACGTGTGGATGCTTCCATTGGGGTTTACCCGCACGAGCACGAAAGTACCCAGCCTATTTTTATCGATGTGCGTCTTGATCTGGGCGATACGCCGCCGCCCGTTGAGGATCGCCTTGGCGAAACCATCGATTATGAAGCGGTGGCCAATCAGGCAAAATCCCTAGCCAAAGAAGGTCATGTGCAATTGGTGGAAACCCTGGCCGAAAGGCTGGCCAATTGGTGTCTGGAGGATCCCCGGGTCAAGGCGGTTACCGTACGGATTGAAAAACCCAATGCCTTGGCCGCCGCCGATGCGGCAGGGGTGGAAATAACGCGGGTGTGCGATGGAAAAGAAACCCGTTAAACTCGCCTCATGACCCGCGCCGATAATTCACCACCGCCCTTGACCGGGGCAGACCTGATTGCCGATCATGTGCGCCGCTTGCCGGCAAAGCCCGGGGTTTATCGCATGATGGATGCCCATGGCGGGGTGCTCTATGTGGGCAAGGCCAAAAGCCTGAAGGTGCGCGTTAAAAACTATACCCGCATTGATAATCAGCCCAACCGCATTGCGCGCATGATCACCGCCACCCGGTCGATGGAATTTATTGTAACCGACACCGAAACCGAGGCGTTGTTGCTGGAAGCCAATCTGATCAAACGGCTCAAGCCGCGCTATAATATTTTGCTGCGGGACGACAAATCCTTTCCCTATATAGTACTACGCCGCGATCACGAGGCCCCACAAGTGTTGAAACACCGGGGCGCGCGATCGCTCAAGGGCAACTATTATGGCCCCTTTGCCAGTGCCTCGGCGGTCAATCGCACGCTGGATACCCTGCAGAAGGCATTTTTGCTGCGCACCTGTTCGGACCCGGTATACGAAGGGCGCTCCCGCCCCTGTATGCTGCACCAGATCAAACGCTGTTCGGCGCCTTGCACCGGCGAGATATTGCCCGAGGATTATGCGGAACTGGTGGCTCAGGCCAAGGCCTTTCTTAGCGGCAAATCCAACGAGCTTGGCGATGCCCTGAATGTACAGATGCAACAGGCCGCCGCAGTGCAGGATTATGAACGGGCCGCCGAAGTGCGCGACCGGATACGGGCGCTGGCGGCGGTTACGGCCCACCAAGGCGTCAATCCGGGCAGTACCGAAGATGCCGATGTGGTGGCTCTGCATATGGATGGCGGGGCCAGCTGTGTACGGGTGTTTTTCTATCGAGCCGGGCAAAACTGGGGGGAGCGGGCCTTTTTCCCGCGTCATGATAAATCCGCCGAGGCGGGAGAGGTGCTGGGTGCCTTTCTGGCACAGTTTTATGAGAACAAGCGCCCGCCCAAAACCCTGATCATCAGTCACGATCTGCCGGAACAGGAACTGCTTGGCGAAGCCCTGGCGGTGCGCGCTGGCCGTCATGTACAGATTGTACGGCCCCTGCGCGGTGAAAAACGCGATCTGTTGCGTCAGGCCCTGAATAATGCCCGCGATGCGCTTGGTCGGCGACTTGCCGAAAGCACCAGCCGCACAGCGCAACTGGTCGGCGTGGCCAAGGTGTTTGATCTGGAACACCCACCACAACGCATCGAAGTGTATGATAATTCACACATATCCGGCACCCATGCAGTGGGCGCGATGATCGTGGCCGGACCCGAAGGGCTGGAGAAAAATCAATACCGGATTTTTAATATTAAATCCGAAGAGCTGACCCCGGGTGATGACTTTGCCATGATGCGCGAAGTGCTGACCCGTCGCTTTTCCCGCCTGTTGAAAGAAAAACAAAAGGGCACAGCCCTGGTTCCGGATCTGGTGCTGGTGGATGGGGGCGCGGGCCAGCTGAAAGAGGCGGTGCAGGTGATGGCTGATCTGGGCATAAGCCAGGACGAAATTAAAGTCGCCGGCATTGCCAAGGGGATCGAGCGCGATGCCGGGCGGGAACAGTTTTTTATCCCGGGCCGTGCGCCATTTCGGTTGGAACATCGCGACCCGGTCTTGTATTATTTACAACGCCTTCGCGACGAGGCACACCGTTATGCCATTGGTGCGCACCGCCGCCGCCGGGCCAAGGGGGCCAGGAAAAATCCACTGGATGCCATTCCGGGGGTTGGTCCCTTGCGTAAAAAAGCCTTGCTGGCGCGCTTTGGCTCTGCCAAAGCGGTAGGCAATGCCACACTTGGGGATCTGGCATCTGCGGATGGTGTCTCCCGGCAAATGGCCAAGACCATCTATGACTTTTTTCATGATGATGCGTGAGGGATAAACCGGTGAAGCCTTTTTCTGAAATGCCTGCCTCGACCCTGTCCAGGGTGCGTTATCTGCTTTCTGATATTGATGACACCCTGACCGAGGAAGGGGTGTTTCCGCCGGTGAGTTTTTCTGCCTTACAAAACCTGCGGGACAGTGGCCGCACTGTGGTGCTGATCACCGGACGACCCGCTGGGTGGTGCGATATGATCGCCCGGTTTTTCCCGGTGGATGCGGTGGTGGGCGAAAACGGAGCCTTGTGTTTTTACCGGGACGGGGACCGGGTGTGCCAGCTCTGGCACGATACCGCCAAAGACCGGGAACAAAATCTGGTCCGCCTGCATGAAATCGCCAACCGCATTGTGGGCGAATTTGCCGGTACGGCCCTGGCGCAGGATAATCCCTGGCGGGCCAGTGATGTGGCGGTGGACTTTGCAGAAGAGGTGGAACCCTTGCCGCTGGCCACGGCAGAGGCCATCCGGTCGCGTTTCGAAGATCATGGAGCGACGGCCAAGGTCAGCTCCATTCACGTCAACGCTTGGTTTGGCCGCTATGATAAACTGTCTATGTTCAAACGCTGGCTGAAAGACGTGCGCGGCCAAACCATAGACGAGGTTCTGGATATCAGCATCTATACCGGCGATTCGCCCAATGATGTGCCGATGTTCAAACAATTCCCACTTTCCACTGGCGTACAGGGCATAGAAAATTATACCTTGCCTTCAGCCGATTTACCGGCATTTGTCACCCGCCAGGATGCGGCATCGGGGTTTGCCGAAGTAGCAGAAGCCCTGTTATCCACCCCCCCCCAAGCCTAAAGGATTAAGCCATGAACCAGTCCAGTACGCCCGGTTTTTTTACCGCCCCCAATCTGTTGACCTTGTTGCGCGTCGTACTGGGGTTTGGCATTTATTATTTACTGGCCACCCATTCGCCTTTGCTGTGGGTAGTGCTGGTCTTGGCGATCCTTAGTGAAATTTCCGATGTTCTGGATGGGGCGCTGGCTCGCAAAATGGGATTATCCAGCGGACTTGGACAGGCGCTGGACCCCCTGTGTGACAGCCTTTACAGGCTTACTGTTTTTCTGGCCTTTGCCGCAGCCGGCTGGATGCCGCTTTGGCTGGTTTTCCCGTTTTTGTTTCGAGATATCATTGTCTCATACGCCCGTATTATGGCGGCATCGCGCGGGGTCAGCATTGGCGCGCGCGTTTCGGGAAAAATCAAGGCGGTGATCCAGGGCGCGGCACAGATCGGCGTGGTGGCATTTCATATGCTGGGGCTGGCCAATACTCTCAGCCTGGTGTTGATTGGCATTGCGGCGGCCATGACGCTTTATTCACTCTATGATTATGTGCAGGGATTTTCAAGCGCACGCTAAGATGGTGTTTTCCAATTAATAATAAATAATAATAGTTTGGTAACCAAATCAAGTTCAAGTGAAAAAGCTCGGGGATAAAAGCCGGTCTGTGCGTTAAGCATTGGCCAGCAATAGGCTGAAAAAACAGGTGTTTCTATCATGACAGACAGTATTGCCATCGACGAGCGATTGAAATTTATGGATTTGCAACGCGGGCGCTGTGGCGGCGCCTTGCGGGAAATGCAGCCTTATATCCGAGAGTGGTTACCCGACATTCTGGACCGGTTTTACAACCATATCGGTCAATGGCCTCAGGTGAATAAATTTTTCGGCAGCGACGCTCAAAAAAACCATGCCAGTCAAAAACAGTTTGATCATTGGATGAATATAACCAGTGGCAAATTTGATGATACCTATGTGCAATCCGTGCGCAAGATCGGCAAGGTTCACGCCAAGCTGGGCCTGGAGCCGCGCTGGTATATCGCGGGCTATGCCTTCATCGTTACCGAACTGGCGCAAAAGATTTCCGCCACCTTTGTCTCTAAAGGCCTTGGCGGTGATAAAATGGCGGACAAGCGGGCGCTCTATCTTACCGCCCTGAATAAAGCAGCGATGCTGGATATGGATTTCGCCATCTCCATCTATCTGGAAGAGATCGAGATCGCCAAACGCAAAGAGATGGAGGCCCTTGCCAGTACATTTGAGCAAAATGTGCTAGGGATTGTGGAATCCGTTGCTGCCGCAGCAACCGAGCTGGAAACCACGGCCCAGACCATGGCCAGCACCGCCGAACACACTTCGGAAAAATCTACCACGGTATCTGCCGCCGCCGAAGAGGCCACCGCCAACGTATCCGTGGTTGCCACCGCCGCAGAGCAAATGGGCGCATCGGTCAGTGAAATTGCGCAACAGGTTTCTCATTCCACCGAGATTGCCGGTCAGGCGGTGGATCGCGCCCAGACCACCAATGACACCATCGAATCCCTTGCTCGCGCCGCCGAGAAAATTGGCGAAGTGGTCAATATGATTTCCGATATTGCCGAACAGACCAATTTGCTGGCCTTGAATGCCACCATTGAATCCGCCCGGGCGGGCGAGGCGGGGCGCGGCTTTGCTGTGGTAGCCTCCGAGGTGAAATCCCTGGCCACCCAAACCGCCAAAGCCACCGAAGACATAGCCGGACAAATCCAGAGCATGCAGCAAATTACCGGACAATCCGTAGAGGCCATCGGGGCCATTCGCAGCACCATTGATGAAATGAACGAGGTTTCTGTGGCCATTAATGCAGCGGTCGAGGAACAGGCTGCGGCCACTCAGGAAATCGCCAGAAATACGCAAGAAGCCGCCACTGGCACCCAGGATGTTTCGCGCAATATTGTTGAGGTTCTGGAAGGGGCCAATGAAACAGGCGCCGCCTCTGGTAATGTGGTTGAGGCCGCAGGAGAGCTGGGCAGACAGGCTGAAACCCTGCGTTCTCAGGTGGAGGACTTCCTCAGTAATATCCGCGCTGCCTAAGGCGCAGTACCCAGTATACATCAGAAAAAAGGGCCATCGGTATGGCGAGGGCCCTTTTGCTATTTTTCCCAAAATGGGTTTAGCGATCAGTGTGTATCGTGCTTCTTCTTTTTTTGCTTGACCACTTGACCCTTGCCATGTGGTTTGGCGATCGGGCACGGGCCCCAGCCACCAGCAGGTTCGAAGCCAGTGCCCTCATCGGCGGCTTCCCAGGTGTCTTCCAGGCATTCACCCCCTCTGCCGTAATAGTGATAGACATCTCCTTCCTTCGGTGGCTTGGCCATAGCCGCACTGGCACCTGCTAAAATGATGGCAACTCCCAAGAAAGCGGTCGTGGTCTTTTTCATGATCGTCATCTCCAGTTTGCAAAGAGGTTGATATGTATGTGTGCCGTACATGTACGGCTTTGAAAATTTAGCGAGCACGACACGAACGGTAAATGAAGAAAAGTACACAACAGGCTTGGCCATTGTCTTGCTGCTCTGCACGGTACAGATGCGCTTTTTTGATGGCCCGTAGATGAAACCAATGTAATGATACCGGGCCATCAAAGTGAAAGCGGACCATGCCTGAACGCCAGCATATTGTTGACGAATTGATCGAAGAACGGTGTGTGCATTTACGGCGCAATCAGGTGCTTTGGGCCATGCTGCACAAACTGCTTTACCGGGCGCTTGGCTATAAAAGCGCATGCGCCATGGCCAACCAGATTAAAGACCTGAGCGGGTTTCAGGCGTTTGAGGCTGTATCAGACATTCTGGGGCTGCGACTGAACACTGAGGGTCTGCACCATGTGCCCAAAACCGGGCGGCTGGTGGTCATTGCCGACCATCCCACCGGGTTAGCCGACGGGGTGGCGGTGTTTGATGCGCTAAAAGCCCATCGCCCGGACCTGAGCTTTCTAGCCAATGCTGATGCCCTGCGGGTGGTGCCAAAGGGGGCGGATCTGATCATTCCGGTGGAATGGGTGTTGGAAAAACGCTCCCGCGAAACGGCCAGAATGACGCTGGGCGGTGTGAAAAAAGCCATGGCGGATGAGCGCTGTATTGTCATGTTTCCGGCAGGCAAGCTGGCCAGCCTGACCATCAATGGCCTGAAAGACAAACCCTGGGCCGCCAGTGCCACCAGTTTGGCGCGAAAATACAAGGCTCCGATTGCGCCGCTGCACATTCGCGCCCGTAACTCGGCGCTCTATTATCTTTTTTGTATGCTCAATGGAGAATTACGGGACATAACCCTGTTTCATGAATTGCTGAACAAGGCGGGCAAAACTTTTGATATGACCTTTGGTCCCCTGATCGAACATACGCATTTACCCGCCGGCGCCGAAGCGGCGATTCAATATGTTCGTCAGATCGTAACCCGTGATCTGGCGATTACCGAATAATTCTCTTTAGGGGAAATAAAAAAGTGCCGCTCAACAGAACGGCACTCTTTTTTGATAACCCAGTATTTAAGCGGCTTTGTAATTACTGCGGCGTTTTGGCTTTTGGCCATGACGACCTTGCGCCGCTTTGGGCTTTCCTTGCTGACCACCGGGTCGGCCACCCTGGCGGCGGGGTTTTTTCTTGAACGTATTGCCAAAATTGCGCGGATTGGCGGGCTTGCCTTCCTGACTGGCATCATAGGTTTTGCCGTATTCGCTTTCCATGCGTTCCAGCGTAATGCCGGTCAGTTTTTCGATATCACGCAAAAAGCCCCGTTCCGTGCCATCCATGAGCGAAATGGCAACGCCGCTTTTACCCGCCCGGGCGGTGCGGCCAATGCGGTGCACATAAGATTCGGGGATATTGGGCAGTTCGTAATTGATGATGTGGGAAATATCATCAATGTCGATGCCGCGTGCCGCAATATCGGTGGCAACCAGAATGTTCAGATCGCCAGAACGAAAGGCGTTCAGGGTTTTCTGGCGCTGGTTCTGGCTTTTATTGCCATGAATGGCGGCGGCTTGCAGCCCGCGTTTTTCCAGATTGATCACAACCTTGTTGGCTCCGTGCTTGGTACGGGTAAAGATGATGGTGCGTTCAATTTGGGGGGAGAGGACCAGCTCTTCCAGCAATTGCCGCTTGGCCTGTTTGCCAACAAAATATACTTTTTGCGCAATGCTCTCGATGGGGCGCGACTGGGGGGCCACGCTGATCTCGGACGGGTTGGACAAAAAGTCGTTGGCCAGGGCGCGGATCTGTTTTGGCATGGTGGCCGATAGCAGCATGGTTTGGCGTGCCTTTGGCAATTGTTTCATGATCCGGCGAATGGCGGGCATAAAGCCCAGATCCATCATCTGGTCGGCTTCGTCGAGTACCACGGTATTGGTTTTGTCGATATAAAGCGCGCCTGTGTTGATATGATCTTCCAGACGGCCAGGTGTGGCGACCAGAATGTCAACGCCGCGTGCCAGGGCGCGGATTTGCGCGCGGGGCTTTACGCCGCCAACAACCACGGTAACGGAAAGGCCCAGAAACTGGCTGTAACTGCGAACATTATCGGCGATTTGCATGGCCAGTTCGCGGGTAGGGGCCAAAATCAGTGCGGCGCAGGTTTTGGGCGCCGGGCGTTCCAGCTTGTGAAGCTTGTGCAGGATGGGCAGCACAAAGGCCGCCGTCTTGCCGGTACCCGTCTGGGCAATGCCGACAATGTCGCGCCCCGCCATCATGTCGGGAATAACGCCTGCCTGAATGGGGGTTGGGTTGGTATAGCCTTCGGCGGTAACCGCACGAAGAATGGGCTCGGCCAGGCCGAGATCGGTAAAAGATGTCAAAAGAATACTCTCAATATAAGGGTGCCCAAAGCCAAAGACGGCATGAGCAAATGGCATTTTGCCAATGTTGGGGGAGCTAGCGTAGAACAGCTGCCGGTGGGATGGCGTGCTTTCGCACGGTGACTTGGCAAAACCAGATGGGTATTTGCGTCAACAGACCCTCACCGTAAACGACATGATCGTTATCCACGCGCGGTAAAAGTTGACGCCATGTCCCACGGATCGCCGCACAAAGCAAATACTATTTACTGTTACTTTTTAGCCCCATTTGCTTTTGCGCTACATTTTGGGTGTCCAAAGCGGATGCAAAACCCTTGCGTGACGTATATCGTCGCAGGGTTTTTTGCGAGACTGTGGACGGATCGGGCCAATGCTAAAATATATTCTTTTGGCGCTTGTGCCTGTCCTTGTCTGGTCGTGCGGTGCCCAGCCGGCGCGCCATGGGGACGCCGCCAAGGTGGTCTTGGGTATGCAATTGGAACCGCCGGGGCTGGACCCCACGCGCGGCGCCGCCGGCGCCATTGATGATGTGGTCTATGCCAATATTTTCGAGGGCCTGACCCGCATTACCGAAGATGGCAGCATCAAACCGGCGCTCGCCAAATCCTGGACGGTTTCATCCGATGGTCGCGAATATATCTTCACCCTGCAAGAGGGCGTGCACTTTCATGATGGCAGTGTTTTTGATGCAGCGGATGTGAAATTCACCCTGGACCGCGCCCGCGCTGCCGATTCTGTGAATGCACAAAAGGCGCTGTTTACCCCGATTGAACATGTGGAGGTGCTGGACCCTCTGCACGTAAAAATTAACCTGTCTCACCCGGTTGGGGATTTTCTCTTTAATATGGGACTGGGCGATGCGGTGATGGTGAACCCAAAATCGGCGGCCAATAATGCGGTGCATCCCATTGGTACCGGGCCATTTTTGTTTTCAAAGTGGCGTAAGGGATATGCCATTACGCTGGTGCGCAATGATGATTATTGGGGCGCACCGGCCAAATCCCCCTCTATACAGTTTGTCTTTATCACCGATCCGGCGGCGGCCTTTGCCGCGCTGATGGGCGGGGATGTACATGGCTTTGGCGGGTTTCCGGCACCTGAAAACCTGCCCGCCTTTGAGGCCGATCCACGCTTTGACGTGGTTATTGGGGCCACCGAGGGGGAAACCATTTTGGCCATGAATAATGGCCGCGCGCCTTTTAATGATGTGCGGGTGCGCCGCGCCATTGCCCATGCCCTGAACCGACAAGAAATCATAAAAGGGGCGATGTTTGGCCGGGGCATTCCCATTGGCTCGCATTTCTCGCCGGGTCATCGTGCCTATGTGGATCTGACCGGCATGTACCCTTACGATCCAGTCCGTGCCCGAGCCTTACTGGCCGAGGCGGGCTATCCAGACGGTTTTGCGGTCACCCTGAAATTACCGCCGCCCAGCTATGCGCGCCGCTCTGGCGAGATCATAGCCGCGCAACTGGATAAAGTCGGCATCAAAGTCACTATTGAAAATATCGAATGGGCCCAGTGGCTGGAACAGGTCTTCACCAACAAGGATTATGACCTTAGCATTGTCGCCCATACCGAACCTATGGATATTGGTATTTATGGGCGCGATGATTATTATTTTCAGTATCACAGCGATGCGTTTAAGGGCCTGATGACCAAATTGGCGCAAACCAGCGATCCGGCGGTGCGTGACCGGCTTTATGGCGAGGCCCAGCGCCTGATTGCCAAAGACAGCGTCAACGGGTTTTTGTTCCAATTGGTCAAAATGGGGGTTTGGGACAAGCGCCTGAAAGGCATGTGGGCCAATGCGCCGATACAAGGGGCCGACCTGCACGATGTCTATCTTGAAAATTAACCGCCGAGCAGGGCAATGACCCATTGGCTGGTAAACAGGGCTATCTCTTTGGTGCTGACACTGTTGGCGGCCTCACTGGTGATTTTTATGCTGATCCAGGTGTTGCCGGGCGATCCGGCGCGCCTGATGCTGGGCCTGAATGCCAGCCCCGAGGCACTGGCCAGCCTGCGCACGCAAATGGGGCTGGATGCACCATTGCCGCTGCGTTATCTGCACTGGCTTGGCGGCCTGTTTCAGGGTGATTTTGGGCTTAGCTATACCTATCGCGTGCCGGTGGGCGATCTGATCGCCGAACGTCTGACGGTCTCTTTGCCGTTGGCGCTTTATGCGCTGGCAATCTCAATTGTGCTGGCCTTTCCCATTGCGGTGTTTGCTGCCGCGCGCCGGGGGCGCGCCGCCGACATGCTGGTCATGGGGGGCACGCAAATCGGCATTGCCATTCCCAATTTCTGGCTGGGAGTATTGCTGGTCTTACTTTTTTCCACGCAATTGCACTGGTTTTCAGCGGGGGGCTTTCCCGGCTGGCAGGCAGGGATATTGCCGGGATTAAAGGCGCTAACCCTGCCGGCATTGGCGCTGGGTCTGCCACAGGCAGCCATTTTGGCGCGGGTGATGCGTGCCGCTCTGGTTGAGGCTTTGGGCGAGGATTATGTGCGCACGGCGCGGGCCAAGGGGCTGAACCGCTCGCAAGTGATCTGGCGGCACGGGGTGCGCAATGCGCTGATCCCGGTGCTGACCATTATCGGCATGCAGCTTTCTTTTCTGCTGGCGGGCAGCATCATTATCGAGAACGTGTTTTTCCTGCCCGGTCTTGGCCGTTTGGTATATCAGGCCATCTTGCAGCGCGACCTGATGGTGGTGCAAAGCGTGGTGATGGTGCTGGTTCTGGCCGTGGTGCTGGTCACGTTTTTGGTGGACATTGCCTATCATCTGGTGGACCCGCGTCTGCGCCGCCCAGTTCATAAAGGTCAAAGGGCATGAAGCGGGCTTCGCTGACCTTATGGGGAGGGAGCGCACTGGCCGTGCTGGTCACGGCCATGGCGATATTGTCGCTCTTCTGGACCCCCTATGATCCAACCCTGCTGGACGTTCAGGCACGCCTGCAGGGTCCGTCTGTCACGCACATTTTTGGCACCGACCATCTGGGGCGCGATGTGTTCTCGATGATTATGGCCGGAGCGCGCAATTCCATCATGGTGGCTCTCGTCGCCGTGGGGATTGGCATGGGGGCGGGGGTGCCGCTGGGCCTTTTGGCGGCGGCAAAAGGCGGCTGGGTCGAAGATGCGTTGATGCGCATCAACGATCTTTTGTTCGCCTTTCCGGCGCTTATTCTGGCCATTCTGATCACCGCAGCCTTTGGGCCGGGGGCGATCAACGCCATTATCGCGATTGGTATTTTCAATATTCCGGTGTTTGCCCGGCTCACCCGGGCCACGGCCCTGTCGCTCTGGCAGCGCGATTTCATTCTGGCGGCACGTCTTAGTGGCAAAACGGCAACGCGTATTTCGATTGAGCATATCCTGCCCAATATCACCGGGATTTTGCTGGTGCAGGGCAGCATCCAGTTTTCCATGGGCATTATTGCCGAGGCCGGGCTTTCTTATCTGGGGCTGGGGGTTCAACCCCCGGCGGCCAGTTGGGGGCGAATGCTGTTTGATGCGCAAACCATGACCGGCTTTGCCCCGTGGCTGGCGGTTTTTCCGGGGCTGGCCATTTTACTTAGCGTGCTTGGCTTTAACCTTCTGGGCGATGGCCTGCGTGACCTTCTGGATCCGCGCACGCGGCGGGGGCGAAAATGAGCCTGCTTGCCATCAAAAAACTGTCGCTGGATATCGGGATGACACCAATTCTGCGCGATGTGTCCCTGTCCATTCCCAAGGGTAAAATTTTTGGACTGGCCGGGGAATCCGGGGCGGGAAAATCCATGACCGCCTTATCCATTATGGGGTTATTGCCCCACGCGGCCATCACGCGTGGCACCATCGCGCTTGATGGGGATGATCTTTTATCAAAGAGCGAGCGTCAGATGTGTGCGGTGCGCGGCCAGCATGTGGGCATGGTGTTTCAGGAACCCATGAGTGCGCTGAACCCGCTGCATACCATTGGCGCACAGGTGGCCGAAACCGTGATCGTGCACGAACGGGTAAGCCGCGCCGAAGCCTTTGAACGCGCCGCCCAAATGCTGGACCGGGTGGGCCTGTCGCCCGCCCATATTCCGATGGACCGGTTCCCGCACGAGCTATCCGGTGGCCAGCGCCAACGGGTGATGATTGCCATGGCCATGGTGCTGAGACCCAAACTGATCATCGCGGATGAGCCAACCACGGCGCTGGACGTCACGGCGCAGGCGCAAATTCTTGATTTGTTGCGCCGTCTGGTGGATGAAGATGGGGTGTCGCTAATGTTGATCACCCATGATCTGGCGGTGATGGCGCAAATGGCAGACGATCTGGCGATCATGCACCGGGGCAAAATTATTGAAAGCGGTCCCACGCCCGCTTTGCTGCGTGGCCTGAACCATGACTATTCGAAAACCCTGCTCAAAAGCACTGCCTTGCGCCCTATGCGTGTCCCCCATGAAATTGCAAAGGACTCCCCCATTCTCGAAGCGCGAAATATTGTCTGCCGCTATGAAAAATCAGACTTTCGCGCCGTGGATGATGTTAGCCTGAGCATCAATAAGGGTGAAAATGTCGGGCTGGTAGGCGAATCCGGTTGTGGAAAATCAACGCTATTGCGGGCCTTGTTGGCTTTGCGTGCGCCGCAAGAGGGGGAGATCCTGCTACGCGGAAAACCCTTCACCCCCGGGGCCAATGTCCACAGCAAAGCCCAGCGCAAAGACATCCAAATGGTGTTTCAGGACCCCTATGGCAGTTTTAATCCGCGCCACAAGGTGTCGCGTCTGGTGGCCGAACCATTTCATCTGGATGGCAAAAAACGCACCGGCGCAGAGCGCCGGGCCGCCGTGGTTGAAATGTTGCAAAGGGTGGGGTTATCTGCTGCCGATGCGGATAAATATCCGCACCAGTTTTCCGGTGGCCAGCGCCAGCGCATCGCCATTGCCCGCGCCTTGATTACCCGGCCATCACTGGTGGCGCTGGACGAGGCGGTATCGGCGCTGGATGTGACCGCACGGGCGAAAGTGCTGGCGCTGTTGGCTGACCTTTCGGATGATCTGGGGGTGTCATTTTTGTTTGTCAGCCATGATCTTGGTGTGGTGCGGGCCATTTGTGATCGGGTGCTGGTTATGCGGGGTGGCAAAATCGTTGAGGATGGCTCGGTTGAGGCCGTGTTTGCACAGCCCCGCCACCCCTATACTAAGGCTTTGATAGCGGCCACGCCGGATCTGGAAACGGCGCTGGCGGCGCGCGAAGACTGCCCTGCTTAGCTCCGTTTAACCGGGCTGGGCTTGTGCAAGGCTGCTTGTTTGGACAGGGCCTCGAAAGCGGCCGGATAGGCCGGGCGTTTGACGTATTGCCCGGCACCCTTCACGGCGCGCAAATCACCGTCTTTATAGGCCAGTGTGCCGCGGCTAAGGGTGTGGCTGGCGAGACCCGTCACCGCCATGCCCTCGAAAATATTATAATCCACATTCTGGTGATGGGTTTTTACCGATATGGTTTTGGTGGCCGCCGGATCCCAGACCACCAGATCCGCATCTGCGCCAACGCTGATACTGCCCTTTTGCGGATAGATATTAAATATTTTGGCGGCATTGGCCGATGTGATGGCGACAAACTCATTCATCGTCAGACGCCCGGTGTTTACCCCATGGGTCCACAAAACGCTCATGCGGTCTTCCACGCCGGCGGTGCCGTTGGGAATTTGTGCAAAATTATCCTTGCCCATGGCTTTTTGATCGGCGCAGAAACAACAATGATCCGTGGCCGTGGTGTTCAGCGCTCCGCCTTGCAGGCCCTTCCACAACGCCGCCTGATGTTCGGGAGAGCGAAATGGCGGCGACATGACATGGGCGGCCGCGACATCCCAGTCCGGATTGCGATACACGCTGTCATCGACGGTCAAATGCCCGGCCAAAACCTCGCCATAAACCCGCTGTCCGGCGGCTTTGGCGCGTTTGATCTCTTCCAAGGCATCTGACGTTGAAACATGGACAATATACAGCGGCACACCGATAACCTCAGCCAGACGCAGCGCCCGGTTGGCCGCTTCGCCTTCCGCAGCAGGGGGCCGAGACAAAGGGTGCCCTTCGGGGCCAGTAATGCCCTCTTCGGTGAGTTTTTTCTGCAATTGAAACACCAGTTCGCCATTTTCGGCGTGTACGGTGGGCATGGCCCCCAGTTCAAGCGAGCGGGAAAACGAGTTATATAAAATCTCGTCATCGGCCATGATCGCGCCTTTATAGGCCATGAAATGCTTGAAGGAATTGACGCCCTCTTCGCGCACCAGATCGCCCATAT
>WFTT01000055.1 GCA_015485335.1 Robiginitomaculum sp. | reverse complement strand
GCCATAACGACAATAATATTGGGGCGCTCAGCCGCTTTGTCTGAGGCTGCGTGAGCCGTATTGGCCAGTAAAAGCGTTGCCAACAGCCCCGCCAGAATACGTATACCATATGCCATAACCATCCCCCCTGCACTGCCCCACATAGACCATAGGATCAGGTCAGCGACAATACGGTAATTTATGGTTCAGTCACATGCCGTTATTTTATATTGATCATGTATTTTGGCTCGTCCGGCGTACCCTTTTGCATGCATCGATACGCCGACATACCGGTACGGCTGCCATCAGGGGTGGTGAAGGCATTATAGCGAATTTCACCGCCCTTGCGGCAACAGGCCTCCCAGCGGCGCGGGTTTTTAGAGCCCTTGGCCACGGCCTTGCATTGATCACCACCGCCTGATGAAGACGAAGAATATGATGAAGATGGTGGCGATGAATATGAAGAAGATGATGAGGACGAGCTGGCGCCACCATTTCTGATCTCACTCATACATTGAATGCGCGGACCATTTGGGTCCATGATCGGAAAGCCAGAGCCCCTGGCCTTAGCATATTTGGCGGCAATACATTTTTTCAGAGCATCCGTATAAGCACCCTGTGATCCGCCTCCGGAAGACGAACCGCCGGATGATGAATAGCCGCTGCTGCTGACTGGTGGAGTAGAGGTAGGCTGGTTGGCGTTTTGGTAGGCGTTGTTTAATTCATTCGCCAGGCCCTGCATGGCCGCCGCAAATTCGGCACGGGCCTGCGCAGCGCGGCGGCGTTTTTCTTCGCGTTCGGCCTCTATACGTGCATAGTCATTGCTGGCATTGGCATTAATGCGGCTGGCATCCGCATTGGCCTGATCGGCCATTTGGTCGCGCACGGCATTGATCCGGTTCTGGTCTACACCGCCAATACCCTCATCAACTTCGTCTATGGTATCCCAGTCATCGAGTTGTTCATCGGTGTTTTCGCCTGATGGCTCTGCCACATCCTCGCCTACGGTGACGGTCTCGACCTCATTAATGTTATCCCATTCAGTCGTGGCGGCATCGCCATTGGCCGGGTCCATGGTTTCCACGCCGTCCGAAGACTGCCCGATAATATCCTCTTCGTTTTGCGTATCCGGTATCTCAACGGCGTCCCCGGCTGGATCCAGAGAGTCATCACTTTTGGCAACCGCTTCGCCAATGGAATCCAGAAAGGAGTCAAAATCTCCGGTATCATCAGTTTCTTCTGAATCATCCGTGGCCTCTTCGTCCTCTTCCTCTTCAACAGGATCCCCGTATTGAAAGGTAACATTGGCATTGACCGATTTGGCGCCACCGCCATCCACGGAAACCGGCAAGTCCAGATTATCTTCAAGACTGGCACTGAAGCTGTAGGTATGCCCTTCCTGGAAGGCATATTTTTCGGGACTGAGGCCGATATGAATGAACTGGGTGTCTTCCAGATGATTCAGCACCCGGCGGGCCGTTCGCTGGTATATGGAAGAGCCATCCGTAAGGTCATTAACCCGGATGGTTGCCATAACCGCTGAAATGCTGGGAGTGGCTTCGAAATAGACGAAAATGTATGGCGTGGCCCCGGTGCTAAGCTTGCTTTTATGCTGGTCACCGGCCTTTTCATCATCGACCAGAACGCTGATGATTTTCAGCTCTCTGGGCACATTTAATTCAAAACGTGCCTTGTCCACATATTTGTGCTCCGCCGAGCCAAGTTCCTGATGTTTCAGCTCGACCTCATAAGCACCAGGCATCATCCCCTGGGTATTCATCTCAAAGGTATGCAGTCCCTGTATGTTCTGGACGTTCAGTTCCTCTACCTTGTAAGTAGTTTTTGAAATGCTGCCGTCGGGTTGCTTTACCGTCCACATAAGTGCTGTTTTCAAGTCCGGGTCGGCATTGGGGTAATTAAGATTGACGCTGAAAACTACGCGCTCCCCCGCCGTGACCGGCCCTGATAAGGCAGGCCCATCGGGGGCATTGCGCCGGGCATTGATGGTAAAGGATTTTATGGGGTTAATATTCAACCCCTTGGCCAGCTCGGCAATCTGTGCGGCGGTTTCTTCCAAGCGGGCCTGCAATGCCCCCACCCGGCTGGCCAGATTGGCCATATCTTGGCGCAATACCGGCCCGCCATAGCCGATTACCAACAGACGTTCTAACTCTGTGGTGTGTTCATTCAGTTCGTTTTCAATGGCCGTATGTTCTTCATGCAAGGCAGAAATTTTTTGCTGAATGTCGTCCTCTGTGTCCTGCGACCACGCATGGCCAGCAAACACCAGTACCCACAAAACCAGGATAAATCGCATCACATTTATCATTGTGCCGACCTCGCTAGTGCCTGGGCCTCTTCCACGGTTCGATACCCATATCGCGGATTATAAGGTGGCCAGCCCCATGCCGGGTGGGGGTTGAACCCCTGATATCCCTCTTGTTTCAAAGCATGGAAAAAATCCTTGATGTATTTATCCGGATCACCTGGCGGGCCTTGAGGAATAGATTTAACCGTACTGTTGGGCATAAATACGGTTATTGGATAATCGGGTTTGTCTTTCCAAAAATTGGCGGGGCCATGGTGAACCACTTCGCCACCAACACCTGTTTTGACCTTCACGGTGCTGTTAATATCGCTAATGGTCTGTTGGTTCAGCTGACTAAGCCCCCCCTGTTTACCAGCATTTACAGATACCTCATCCAGTATAGCGCCATTGGGCGCAATCACCCGGTCGTTGGGGCGGGCCTTGGAGCCTACGGCAAACATGTCATAATCGGGGAGAATCTTCCCTCCCTTGGGGTCCGTAAAGATCAGAACTTCCTTGGCCGTATCCGCATCAATGTCGAAGACTTTATTGGTGATAGGGTCAAACAATTTGCCATCGGCATTACGCACCCCCATCACCACATTGCCTTCTGCATCGGGTGCCCAGAGCACTTTTTTCTGTACCCCGCCATCGTTGAAGGTTGCCGCCATCTTGTCGACCAGCTTGTTGCCCTTGTGATCAGTCTTCGCGAAAAGAGAGTTAACCTCTTTTTTCATTTTCTTTATGTCTCTTTGAATTTCGGCGACTTTTTCCATATCCTTGAGCGCCCGCGCTTCCCTTAGCGCTTTTTCATATTTGGAAAGGGCGGGATTAATCGGAATGGCGGCACCTAAAAGCGGATTGCTGGCCGATTTGGGCTTCACATCGATCCATTTTGTGACCAGGCGATTGCCACTTTCAATGGCTTCTTCCATTGCTTGAGTTCCCTGGGCACTAAAGGGGCGAAACATAATGACCTCGCCGCGCCTTGCTGCGACTTCAATCATTGCGTCAGCATGTGATCTGACCATGTGCGAAGCCTGGATCGCCATTTCAGATGTAGCATTAAATCCCGGCATTCTTCTCATACGGGCCCAAATGGCGTCCATGCTTTCGCCATAGACATTGCTGACCTTGCCCGCGGCCTTGCCGGACAGCTCTTTTTCAACCCTGAGCATTTCATCCCAGAGATCACCGGCTCGCTTTTTAACATCGCTCAGGTTTTTGCCGGTTTTGACAATCAGTCTGTCAAAGAAACCACCGGCAGGTTGAACCAGCTCGCCGACAAAGCTTTTCATACCAAGGAAAATTTCCGGATAGCGCTTGAAGGCCTGTTCGGCGATGCCCGGCGTAAACAAGAATACCGCCGTCAGCGCCCGGTCAAATTCGCTGGCCTTGTCCCCCAGTGCATTGGTGCCAACCCCCAGCTTGTACAGGTCCAGCAGATCTCCGATGATCGGGGTCATTTCGAAAATCATGACCACCGTATCTTGGGTCTTTGCCATTTTTTCGGCCTGTTCGGCTAAAAACTTGGCATCCGAACTGGAGATATTCAGAATAGACTGGGCGTATTGTCGAAAGCCTTTTGCCGAGTCCTTTGCGCTCTTCGCCGTAAGCGCATAAATATAGGCACGATTGACTTCCCGATATAATTTCAGCTTTTCGGCCTGCACACAGGCCAGCCGTTCTTCTTCATTGGAGGCCAGCCCGAAAAAGTCCAGGGCACCACGAACCGTCTCAGAAACGCTGTCGATAGCCTCTTCCATGTCCTTCAAATGAGGCGATCCCTCACCGCATTTTCCGGTCATTTCCAGGCCCAGGATCATTTTCTTCGTCGCCTGATACATGGCACGAAGTTTTTCAACATTCATGCCGTATCCCTTGGCGACTTCCTCGGCATTATAGATGGCCGCCGCAAGTCCCTGACCATTCAGGTATTCGGGATCGTCCTCCCACTCTTCCATCTTTTTGATGGTTTCGAGACGCATTTTTTCAAGGATGTTTTCCCGTTCCTCGACCAAACGGGCAAGCAAGGTCTTGGTTTTGGTTTCCAGTACCTTTTGCTTTCCCTGCAGATCACGGATCTGGGCTTGCGAACTGTCTTGCTGGGCATGTGAAGACAGGGGATGGGCAAGATAAAAAAGGGCCACAAGGGCCAAAAGATAAAGAGAAAGTCTGAGCGGTTTTTGCATCTTCATCGCCCAAATATATAGGCCATAAGGACCCCAAAAATTATCCACACTATCAGAGTGCCGACCGCCGGTGATAAGTAGTCATAATTCCAGGCAGAAAAGACAAATCCAATCACTAATAGCAAAGCAAAAAGACTTCCAACCGTGCCCTCCGCAAACCCCAGCTTCAGCAAGCCAAAGGCAACCAGAGCACAAAATACGACATAGGCCGACATGGCGATCATCTGCTTGAATGCAGACGGATGAGACAGTGGATTCTCTGCTGCAGAGTTATTCATGGCAAAGCCGGTACGGCAATATCCAGATAAACCAGCCGTTTCAGGTTCTGAATATCCGCACGCAAGGCCAGACCCGGGACCAGATTTTCAGTACGCACAAACACCATGCCCTGTATGGTCTGCCCCGGCTCAATGATCTGATTATACAGGCTTTTTTCGTTGAGATTATTGCGCAAGATAGACAGATGCAGGCTGTTTTTATTGCCGCCTCCCGACGGGCCAACCATTTTGGCAACTACGTCCAGCCCCAAAGGCTTCTGATTGTGCGCACCGGTGCTGTCGACCAGGGTAATTTCATTCAGATAAAGACGAAAACGACTGTCATTGGAAATCGCCACTTCCAGCGCCGTCAGCTTGCCATTCTGCCCGCCCAGATAACGTTTTTGATCATCCTTGCTGAGCACATCCACGCCAACAACAATGTCGCGTTTGCCTGCCTTTTGCGCAAATGAATAGGCCTCGCGATAGCTGAGCTGTTGATCCCGCGACATAAGAAACTTGTCTTTTGCCATGACGGGGGTCGCCCCCAGCATGAAGGCAAAAAAGACCAGCAAAAGAGAAATCGGTCTCATCGGCGCACCTCCAGTCCAATTAACCGGATCGACGTGGACAGATCATTCAGACCGGCCTTTACCGCCTGCACCGCGCTATTGCCATAATCGCTGGCCTTGGTTTTCTTTTTGGCGTTCAGCTGTCCCATTTGCCGGACCACCGGTTCGGCCCATAAAATCGCACCCTTATTGGGTTCGATCAGCTGGCTGAACAGGCCAAAGCGCACCATGACCTTAAAATCAATGCCCTTTTTCTTGGCCACCATTTTTTCGCGTAACATGGTAAAGGTCGTCAGATCGCTCAGCAGCACATAATCCAACCCGTTTTGCGCGGCAATTTTTTTTAATTCTTCACGGCTGAGACGCGCCCCCGGCTTAACATCAATGGATACCACCTGGCTGAAAACCCGTGATGATTTGATGTTCAGGTAGAGCGAATTATTCAGGGCCTCCAGAACCGGCTCTCTGAAAAACTCATCCGAACCACCATAAAACGTCAGGCCACGGCGATCGCGCAATTGCAACACCCCCAATTTGCCTATGTATTTTGGGCTCTGGCGGGAAACATCCGGTCGAAAAGACAGGCTGGGCCTTTTTTTCGCCTTGGGTGCCTTGATTTTTTTGACTTTTGCTTTTCTGGCCTGTGCCTGATCAGCTCCCATAACTCCCAAAGAAAGTTGGGAAAATGCAAGCACCATCGACACGCACAACGCATAACGCATAACGGTACGTAGAGTTCGCAACATAGTGTGTCCCCTCAGACGGTAAGAGTACACACTAAAGCGTGAATCTCATTCTGTGTAAAATCAATCAGACAAAGAGCTAGGCTTACCCCTTGATTTTAGTCATGATTTCCGTGGCCATTTGTGTACAGCTCAGTTCGCCCCCAAGGTCGCGCGTGCGCGCGCCACTGGCAAGTGCTACATATGTAGCATGTTCGATGGCCTGGGCCGCCTCTTCCTGGTCAAGACTGTATCGCAACAACATGGCCGCACTGGTAATGGCCCCCACGGGATTGGCGATATTTTGTCCGGCGATATCAGGGGCCGAACCGTGAATTGGCTCATACAGGCCTTGTGTGACCGATCCCAGCGAAGCCGAACCCAGCAGGCCGATCGAACCGGTCAGCACCGAACATTCATCGGATAGGATGTCGCCAAAGAGATTTTCCGTCAGCACTACATCATAACTGCCCGGATTGGTGATCAGCTTCATCGCCGCCGAGTCAACCAGTTCATGGCGCAATTCCACGTCCTTATAGTCTTTTTCATGCAAGGCAGTGACTGTTTCGCGCCACAAACGGCTGCTTTCCAGCACATTGGCCTTGTCGATAGAGGTGACATGATTGCGCCGCCCACGGGCCGCCTCAAAGGCCACCCGCGCGGCGCGAATGATTTCAAATTTGGAGTATTCACACAGATCGCTGGCCTTGTCGGCCTCGCGTTTTTTTTCACCAAAATACATGCCGCCGGTCAGTTCGCGTAAGATAAGGATATCCACGCCCTTGATCCGTTCTTCCTTCAGGGGGGAATGCGCCGCCAGCGCCGGGTGTAATTTGACCGGGCGCAGATTGGCAAACAGGTTCAGCGCCGAACGCAGCCCCAACAGGCCCGCCTCTGGCCGCTTGGTATGTACACCCCATTTGGGGCCGCCCACGGCCCCCAGGAAGATGGCGTCGGCTTCTTTGCACGCCGCCAGCGTGTTATCTGGCAAGGGCTCGCCACAGGCATCAATGGCCGCACCACCAAAGGCATAATCATCAAATTCCAGCGAAAACCCAAACTTTTGCGCCGTCATCTCCAGCACGTCTATGGCCGCTTCGGTGACCTCTGGTCCTACACCATCGCCAGGCAGGACCACTATTTTTTTACTCATGTCCGTGCGGCCTCAAATTGCGCAATATCGTTTTCGCATTTTTGCAGAAATCCCAATGGATCCACCCCGTCCAACAGACAACGACGGCCAAAGCGTTCAATTTCAAAGGATTGTTTCCAGGCACCGGGGCGGGAAATCTCGCACCGTTCCAGATCAACCACCACTTCTGCGCCCGGGTTAGCCACTAGATCTGCATGGGTTTCGGCGGACACCTCGATGGGAACAATTCCATTTTTCAAGGCATTGCTTTTGAAAATATCGGCGATTTTGGTGCTGACGATAACCCGAAAACCAAAGTCCGATAGCGCCCAGGGCGCATGTTCGCGCGAAGAACCACAGCCAAAATTATCACCGCCCACCAGTATCTGATGTTCGCCCGCATCCTTGCCCGCAAAGGGATCGGAATTGCGTGCCATGCCGGTCTCGTCATAACGCCAGTCATAAAACGCGGCCCGGCCCAGCCCATGACGGCTGGTGGTGGTCAGAAACCGCGCCGGAATAATCTGGTCGGTATCGATGTTTTCCTGCGCCAGAACCAGGGTTTTGGAGATCAAAACGGTAAATTGTTCGGGCATTGTTTTTTTATGCGACACGGGGGGCCTCCATAAAGGGGCGCGGGTCAGCGACCTCGCCCCAGATTGCGCTGGCCGCTGCGGTGGCTGGCGACGCCAGAACCGTGCGTGCCCCCTTGCCCTGACGGCCTTCAAAGTTTCGGTTCGAGGTGGAGACCACCAATTCACCCGGCTTGGCCATGTCACCATTCATGGCAATACACATGGAACAGCCCGGATTGCGCCATTCGGCACCGGCTTTTTCAAAGATTTCGTGCAGGCCCTCTTTTTCGGCCTCGCGGCGCACCTGTTCGGAACCCGGTACGATCAGCATACGCACATCCTTGTGCACCTTATGGCCCAGCAATACCCGGGCCGCATCGCGCAGATCGTTCAGTCGTCCATTGGTACACGAACCGATAAACACCACATCGACCTTTTCGCCCATAATCGGGCGGCCCGGCGTAAAGCGCATATAGTCAAGGCCCTTGCTTTCCACATCACTGCAGGGATGGGGGGTAATGGAATCCACCGCCATGCCCAGATCCGGTGATGGCCCATAGGTGATCATCGGCGCCATAAAGCGGGCATCCAGGGTAATTTCAGCATCAAAAACCGCGTTTTCGTCGCTTTTTAACGACCGCCATTCCTCGACGGCACGATCCCAGTCCTCGCCTTGGGGGGCATGCTTGCGCCCTTTCAGCCAGGCATATGTCACCTCATCCGGGGCAACCATGCCGGCGCGGGCGCCTGCCTCGATGGTCATATTGCACAGGGTCATGCGCTCTTCCATGTCCAGCCATCGTACCGCTTCACCGGCATATTCGATCACATGGCCAACCCCGCCGCTGGCCCCCAGCGCCGCAATCACGGCCAAGGCCATATCCTTGGCACTGACACCGCGATGCAGACGCCCGTTAATGGTAACGCGCATGGATTTTGGTTTGCGTTGCAAAAGGCATTGCGTGGCCAAAACATGGCTGACCTCGGTAGTGCCAATGCCAAAGGCCAGCGCCCCAAAGGCCCCATGGGTGGCGGTATGACTATCACCGCACACAATGGTCATGCCCGGCAGGGTCAGGCCCAGTTCGGGGGCCATCACATGGATAACGCCCCGGTTCGGGCTGTCCCAACCAAATAATTCAATACCAAATTCGGCGCAGTTTTCCTGCAAGGTCTGCACCTGCAGGCGGGTATCCTCGCTGGCATATACCGGCTGACCATCCGCCCCCAACGGTACCGTGGGGGTGGAATGATCCATGGTGGCAAAGGTCAGATCCGGACGGCGGACGCGCAGTTCTCTTTCCCTTAATTCGGTAAAGGCCTGCGGCGAGGTGACTTCGTGTACCAGATGGCGGTCGATGTAGAGGACCGCCGGGTGCTCATCGGTTTGCGTGCAAACCTGATGACTATCCCAAACCTTTTCGAACAAGGATTTTGGTGCTGCTTTAGGCGACATTGCTCACCTCTCCAGTAACTGATTTGCCGATAGGCTCCAGCCAGCCTTCGGTATCGGGGGTTTTACCATTGAACAGACCAAAAAACTGGTCCTGCAAAGCCCGGGTGATCGGGCCGCAACCCTGGGCACGGGTCTTGGTGCCATCGACCGAACGAATGGGCGTGATTTCGGCGGCCGTGCCGGTAAAGAACAGCTCGTCCGCCACATAAAGCATTTCACGCGGCAGCGGTTCTTCGCGAATGGTAAGGCCCATTTTCTTGGCTAGTACCATGACTGTGTCGCGGGTGATGCCGCTAAGGATTGAAGAGGCCGCCGGCGGCGTGTGCAAGGTTTTGCCCTTGACAATAAAGAGGTTTTCCCCGGCCCCCTCGGACAGGCGACCATCCACATCCAGCGCAATGCCTTCGGCATAACCATTGCGTTTGGCCTCACGCGAGATCAAAAAGCCAGACAAATAATTGCCCGCCGCCTTGGCCGCCATGGGCAAGGTACCGGGCGCCGGACGGCGCCAGGAGGAAACACAGACATCCACGCCGTTTTGCCGCCCCGCTTCGCCCAGATAGGCCCCCCAGGGAAAGGCCGCAATGGCCACATTAATGGGGGTATCCGGCCCCGGGGAAACCCCGATATCGCCATAACCATGATAGGCAATGGGGCGCAAATAGGCACTGGTCAGTCCATTTACCCGCACGATTTCCCGGCAGGCCTCGACCAGCTCTTCTTCCTCAAAAGGAATGTCCATGGCGTAGATACGCGCCGAGGCAAACAGCCGCGCCACATGCTCGGTCAGGCGGAACCCGCACGGGCCATCGGGGGTGTCATACACCCGAATGCCTTCAAACATGGAGGTGCCATAGTGCAACCCATGGCTAAGGACATGGGTGGTCGCCTCGGCCCAGGGGATGATCTGGCCATCGCGCCAGATATATTGTGCTTCTGAAATACTCATAATTATCTCCTGGGGGCCAATCAGGCCGCATCCTTGGCATCATCGGTGGTGGTGCTGGCTTTTTCCTGCCCAAAGGCATCGCGGTTTTGTGCCGCAGCAGCACGGTTGATCGCATCCACATAGGCTTCGACCCCGGCGGGGATCACATCGCGGGTGCGCGAACGGCCGCCAAAACGGGTGCCGTTAATGCGCAAGACAATATCGGCAATGCAATCGGTGCGCCCCTTGGCCCCCACGTGATTAATTTCCAGCTCCTCCACCGTGGCGCTCATGCCGGTGATGTGTTGCACCGCATTAAAGGCCGCATGGATCGGCCCCTCGCCGGTGGCGATATCGGTGACCATGCCACGTTCTGGGTGTTCTAGCTCTACCCGGGCAAAGGGTTCGGCCTGTGCCCCATAGGCGGCCCGCATTTCAACGCGTTTCAGCCGCCAGACGGCGCTGGCCGATCCGGTGACGCCGGAAATCAGCTCGATCAATTGGGCATCGGCAATCTCGCCAAACTGATCCGCCATGGCCTTGAACGCAATAAATACGGCGGCCAGACGGTCATCATCAATTTCAAAGCCCAGCTCTTTGGCCCGCGCCGCCAGCGCATGTTTGCCGCTGTGCTTGCCCAAAATCAGTGCATTGCCCGGCAGACCAATGTCTTCGGGGGTCATGATTTCATAGGTGCGCCGATCGTTCAGCACCCCGTGCTGGTGAATGCCGGCCTCGTGGGCAAAGGCGTTGCGGCCAACAATGGCCTTGTTGCGAGGTACTGGATTGCCGGTCATCTTGGAGAGCATGCGGCTGGCCGGGTAAATCTTGGTGGTGTCGATATCGATATCAACATTGAAAAGATCCTTGCGCGTGGCAAAGACCATCATCACTTCTTCCAGCGCACAATTGCCGGCCCGCTCGCCAATGCCGTTGATGGCACCTTCCACCTGCATCGCCCCGGCGCGTACCGCGGCCAGCGAATTGGCCACGGCCATGCCCAGATCATCATGGCAATGGGCACTGAAAATAGCATTTTCCGTGCCGCCTACCTTGGCAATCAGATGGCTGAACAGGTCATAGATTTCATCAGGGGTGGTATAACCGACCGTGTCGGGCACATTCAGCACCCGCGCCCCGGCCTTGGCGGCGCATTCCAACGCCTCGACCAGAAATTCACGTTCAGTACGAATGGCATCTTCGGCGGAAAATTCCACCTCGTCACAATGAGTGGCCGCCAACGAGACCGAACGATGAATGGCTGCCAGTACTTCGTCCGTGCTCATATTCAGTTTGGCAGAACGATGAATCGGACTGGTACCCAAAAAGATATGGATGCGGCTTTTGCCTGCCGGTTCCAACGCCCGGCCTGCGGTCCGGATATCATTTTCCGTGGCCCGGGACAGGCTGCAAATAGTTGGCCCTTCGATTTCTGATGCAATGCGGCGCACCCCATCGGCATCACCGGGCGAAGCGGCGGCAAATCCGGCCTCGATCACATCAACGCCCAGATCACACAAAGCCCCCGCCATCATCAGCTTTTCTTCGGCCGACATGGAAAACCCCGGCGCCTGTTCACCATCGCGCAAGGTCGTATCGAAAAAGGCGATTTTTCTGCCTTTATTTGCTTTTGCGGTTTTCTTAGGCTTCGCCATTTTGGCCTCCTGCACGTTGTTCTGTATTGTCCAAACCACCCAAAACCCGGCGGACCCCGATCAGGCGGTGTATTTGCCGACGCAAAACGCCAATATCGCGTCCTACATCCCGGGCCATGACCCCCAGATACAGGCTCATGCTGCCATCACTGGAAGGCGGCAGGCTGATGCTGCGCACGTCATACCCACGGCGTTCCACAAGGCCGATCAGGCGCAAAATCGCCCCTTCGGCGGGTTCAAATTCGATGTGCAGAGTTTGCGTGTTCATGATTTACGCTCCATCATTTCAGCATTGGATTTTCCAGGTGGCACCAGCGGCCAGACATTTTCGCGCGGATCAATGCGCACATGGGCCAGCACCGACCCTTTGGTATTCAGCAAACGATCAATGGCAGCACTGGTCTGTTCGCGCCGCGAAACGGTAAACGCCTCGACCCCGAACGAGCGGGCCACACTGGCAAAATCGGGATTGTCATACAGGTCAACTTCACTGAAGTTTTCTTCGTAAAACAACTCTTGCCACTGACGCACCAGGCCCAGGGTTGAGTTATCAAACAGGACGATTTTCAAGGCCACGCCATAACGGCGAATGGTGGCCAGTTCCTGTATATTCATCATGATCGAGCCATCGCCGGTCACCGTGACCACGCAATTTTCTGGATTTGCCAGCTTGGCCCCGATCCCGGCCGGAATGCCATAGCCCATGGCCCCCAGCCCACCGGAGGTCAGATGCGCATCCGGGCGAGAGAAATGGCAATGTTGGGCCACCCACATCTGGTGTTGGCCCACATCACAGGTGGCCACAAAGCGCTCCCCGGCCTTGCGGGACAGCTCTTCCAGAAAGGCGGGGGCAAAAATACCCGCCCCCGGGGCATTATAATTAAACTTATGGCGGGTGCGCAGATCCTGCGCCCGGGCGCGCCATGGCGAAATATCCAGAATACCCACGGCCAGGCTTTCCAAGGCTGACTTCAAATCACCCGGCACCCCGGCATCGGCATCACGCAATTTGCCGATCTCGGCCGGATCGCAATCCAGATGGATCACCCGGGCATCCGGTGCGAACGTATCCAGCTTGCCGGTGGCGCGGTCATCAAAACGCGCCCCGCAGACCAGTAATAAATCGGCTTCCTGTACCAGTGTATTGGCGGTTTTGGCCCCATGCATGCCGAGCATGCCATAAAAGTCCGCACTGTCGGTGGGCAAAACCCCCAGACCCGTCAGGGTGGAAACCGCCGGGATCCCGGCCAGCATGTTAAAGCGGCGCAAGGCCTCTACCGCGCCGGCCTTGACCACCCCGCCACCGATATAGAGAACCGGGCGCTTGGCACGTTTCAACAAGGTCTCGGCCTTGGCAATGGCCACCGGATCGGGCGTGCGATAAGTAACTGGCTTGATCGTCGCCGAATTGGGTTTTTCCACGCGGGATTGCGCCACATCCTTTGGCAAATCAATCAGCACCGGCCCCGGACGGCCAGAAGTGGCGATCTGAAAAGCCTCGGCAATGATTTTTGGAATATCTTCGGCACGACGCACCAAAAAGCTGTGTTTGACCACAGGCATGGCCATGCCGAAGATATCAATTTCCTGAAAGGCATCGGTGCCCAGAACCGCCGTACCCACCTGGCCGGTAATGGCAATCAGCGGCACTGAATCCATATAGGCATTGGCAATCCCAGTCAGCAGATTGGTAGCCCCCGGTCCCGACGTGGCCAGGCAAACCCCAGCCTTGCCCGTGGCGCGGGCATAGGCATCGGCAGCAAACGCGGCGGCCTGTTCATGACGCACCAGAATGTGTTTCAGACCAGAGCCTGGCAAGGCATCATAAAGCGGCATGATGGCCCCGCCCGGATAGCCAAACACCATGTCCACGTCCTCAGCCCGCAGTGCTGATACCACCAATTCCGCCCCGGTGGGCGCCTTGGCGCTTTTGGGGGACGTATCGGGTTGCAGAGTACTTGGGATCGCGTTCATTGGACTGTCTTTCGAGTTATCGGTTGAGGTTTAGTTGGCGCCAGGTTTCAGCCAGGCCATATCGGCCCGCAGACGAGCACCAACTTTTTCAATCGGGTGGTTCAGATCTTTGTCCATCAGGGCCTGATAACGCGGCTTGCCGGCCTGATTTTCCAAAATCCACTCCCGGGCAAAATTACCGTTCTGGATGTCGGTCAATACCTCACGCATACGTTCGCGGGTTTCATCATTGATGATGCGCGGACCAGAGGTCAGGTCACCATAAATGGCGGTTTCTGAAATGAATTCATGCATTTTGGCCAGACCGCCTTCATACAGAAGATCAACGATCAGTTTCAGCTCGTGCATGCATTCAAAATAGGCCACTTCGGGCTGATAACCGGCCTCGACCAGGGTTTCAAAACCGGCGATGACCAATTCGGTCGCGCCGCCGCACAACACCGCCTGTTCGCCAAAAAGATCCGTTTCGGTTTCTTCGGAAAAGCTGGTTTCAATGGCACCACCCTCGACACCACCAATGCCCTTGGCATAGGCACGGGCGCGTTCCGCGGCCCGGCCAGAGGCTTCCTGGTGCACCGCGAAGAGGCAAGGCACACCGCGCCCGCGTTCATATTCGCGCCGCACCAGGTCACCCGGACCCTTGGGGGCTACAAGGATAACATCAACTTCTTTTGGCGGCACCACGCGGCCATAATGGATGGTAAAGCCATGGGCAAAGAGGATCGCATCACCGGCGCTCAAATTGGGCGCAATGTGGTCACGAAACAGCTCTTCATGGCTAAGATCCGGGGTCAGAATGGCAATCAGGCTGGCCTCTTTGGTGGCATCAGCCGGGCTGGCGGTACGCAGACCGTCCTCATTGGCACGCTTATGTCCCGCACCGCCTTCACGAACGCCGACAACAACATCAAAGCCGCTGTCGCGCAGATTTAGCGCATGGGCGCGGCCCTGGCTGCCATAACCAATGATGGCGATACGGGCTTCACGACTGGAAGGGACACTGGCCCCGTTTTGAGCACTCATTTAAATATTCTCCGTTGGTAAAATGGTGGTGACGGCCCCTTTGGCGGCCGAGGAAACAAGATGGGCGTATTTGTCGAAAACACCGCCAAAGCTACGCCGTTTAGGCGGCGTCCATTTGGCACGGCGTGCAGCCAGGTCGGCGTCGATATCAATGCGTCTTTTCGCGGAATCGATGCGGATGCGATCGCCATTGCAAACCAGGGCAATCGGCCCGCCATGGGCCGCCTCGGGCGCACAATGGCCGATGACAAAGCCTTTGCTGGCCCCGGAAAAGCGACCGTCCGTGATCAGGGCCACATCATCGATAATGCCCTGACCAACCAGCGCGGCGGTGACGGCCAGCATTTCGCGCATGCCTGGACCACCCTTTGGTCCTTCATTGCGAATAATGATCACATCACCGGCTTCGATACCGCCGCTTTGCAGGCTGGCAAAACAGTCTTCTTCGCTTTCATAAACTTTTGCCGGGCCTTCAAAAACCTGATCAATACCGCCCGAAACCTTCAGCACCGCACCTTCGGGGGCCAGATCGCCATAGAGGATACGATAGCCGCCACTTTCCTTTAACGGCGCCTCAATAGTGCAAATCACCTTTTGCCCCGGGGCCTCTTCCAGATCATCCAGTTCTGTAAACAGGGTGCGCCCGCTTACCGTGGCAGTATCGCCAAGCAAGCCCGCATCGCGCAGACGCGCGGCAATCAGGCGCGTACCGCCAGCCATGAACAGATCATGGGCCAGATATTGCCCGCTGGGTTTCAGATCGGCAATCACCGGCGCGCTTTGCGCGGCATTGTGAAATGCCTCCAGATCGAAATCCACACCCGCCTCATGGGCAATGGCCAGCAAATGCAAAATAGCATTTGTCGAACCACCAGAGGCCGAGGCCGCCAGCGCCGCATTGGTCAGGGACTGGGTACAGATAAACTGGCGGGCGCAAACATTCTCCTTGGCCAGTTCGACAATGCGCGTGCCGCAGGCCCGCGCCGCCTCGTTTTTGGCCGGATGAATGGCCGGGATATCGTTTGCCCCCATGGGGGACAGGCCCAGCATGCTCATCGCCATGGCCATGGTGTTGGCGGTAAATTGCCCGCCGCAGGCCCCGGCCCCGGGACAGGCGGCCCGTTCAATTTTGCCCAGCTCTTCTTCGCTCATCATGCCGCTGGCTTCGGCGCCCACCGCCTCGAATACATCCTGGATCGACAAATCCTTGCCATCCAGTTTTCCCGGCATGATCGAGCCACCATAAAACACCAGACCCGGTATATTCATCCGCGCCAGCGCCATGGCGGCCGCCGGAATGGTTTTATCACAACCAACCAGAATGATGGCCCCGTCGAGGCTGTGCCCGCGCACGGCCAGTTCGATGGAATCGGCAATCACTTCGCGGGAGATCAGCGAGGCGCGCATGCCCTCGGCCCCCATGGTCACGCCATCGGAAACCACAATGGTATTAAAATCCACGGCACGGGCGCCGGCGGCTTCGATCCCTTCACGCACCGGCGCGGCCAGCGCATCCAGATGCATGTTGCACGGTGTCACCGTGGACCAGGTATTGACCACGCCGATAATCGGCGCATCAAAATCCTTGGTCTCAAAGCCAGTGGCACGCAGCATGGCGCGGGCCGGGGCGTGGGCCGGGCCTTTGACAATCGCATCGCTGCGTTTTGGGGTATTGTGCGGCATTAAAACTCAAATTCCTTGTTTGCGCGCATTAAAAAACCCCGCTTCCTTGTGGAGAGCGGGGCCAGATAAGCGCATTGTATTTACGCTAAACCAAGCTACCCGCCCCGGTAAGGACGACCACGATAATTAGGCTCACTAGAAGTACGGCAGACACAGGCAAGGCTACGTCTCTGACCTTGGTCAGAGCGATGGCTTTCGCTTCAAAATTTTTCGCGATCAATTTCACGAGCCTGTCTCCAATTCACGGCTTCGCTGCAACGCACAACGAAATGTGATGTTGGCTTATTACCGCGCTGATTTGGTTACGCAAGTACTAATTTGCGCAAAAAACATAAAAAAAGCATTTTTGTGCAATTTTATCACAGCAAACACCCGTCACGGGAATAATATACCCCTGCCAAAAATCCTCAGCTTGACCGGGGCTAATCCTTTGTCTGCATAACCCGCGCCGTAATCAGACCACACAAGGCACTGGCGCCCAATAATGCGACCGCCAAACCCCATTGGCCATACAGCACACTGCCCGTACCAAAGAGCAGGCCATACACCCCCAAACTGGCAAACAGGGCGGCGATCAGCGCAGGCTTCATGCGCTCCTCCTTCGTGCCAGCACCTGCAATCAAGGTTTCAAATTTTTCCAGGGTTTGCGGATCATTTTTCGGACTGAGATAGGTCACCAGCACCCAGCCCAGCGTGGTCAGGCCCACGGTCAGGGCAAAACGTTGCCAGATTTGCAGATCGGCCGGACCAAAAAATTCCAGATAAGAGGCCACCAACAGCGAGAACACCATGGCGGCTATTTCACTCCAGGCGTTAATGCGTTTCCAGAACCAGCGCAGGAAAAATAGCAATCCTGTCCCCGCCCCCACCGAAAGAAGAAGGCGAAACGCCTGCATGGCGCTTTCCAGCACCAGCGCCAATAAGGCTGCGGCCACCATGAGGAGTACAATCACCATCCGCCCGACCTGAACCTTGGCATGATCGCTGGCCTTGGGCGCGATAAATCGCCCATAGACGTCGTTGACGATATAGGACGACCCAAGGTTCAACATGGTCGACATGGTCGATACATAGGCCGCCAAAATGGACGCCACCACCAGACCAAAAAGCCCGCTGGGCAAAAAGGTCAGCATGGCCGGATAGGCCAGATCATTCTGGATCAGGCTTTCGTCCACATGGGGCAATGCCGCTTTCATACTGGCCAGATCCGGAAACACAACGAGGGATGCCAACGCCACCAAAATCCATGGCCAGGGGCGCAGGGCATAATGGGCGATATTGAACAACAACACCGCGCCGGTGGCGTTGCGCTCGTCCTTGGCGGCCAACATGCGCTGGGCCACATACCCACCGCCGCCGGGCTCGGATCCCGGGTACCAGGCGCTCCACCATTGCAATAATAGCGGCACCATGAACAGCGGTACATATTGGTTGGGGTCCGAAAAATCGGGCAAAAAGGATCGCTTTTCCAGCACCAATGTATTGCTCATCAGGCCGGACAAACCGCCGACATCGGTATGGTGAAGCGCAAACCAGGCCGCCGCAATCGCCCCCACCATGGAGATGATAAACAGGAAAAAATCGGTCACCAGCACGCCCAGCAAACCACCCGACGCACACAGCAAGACCGTGGCCGCGCCCGCCACCAACACGATCAGCACCGGCGATATGCCAAAAAGAACATTGCCATATTTTATCAGCGCCAGCGTCACATTGGCCATCACCAGCACATTGAAGAAAAGCCCAAGATAAACCGCCCTCAGTCCGCGCAAAAACGCCGCCGGGCGACCGCTATAGCGCAGCTCGTAAAACTCGATATCGGTGGTAATGCCCAGTCGCCGCCAGAGCCTGGCATAAACAAAGGCGGTCAGCATGCCGGTGATCAAAAACGCCCACCAGCCCCAATTGCCGGCCACGCCGTTTTCCCGCACCAGCCCGGTGACCAGATTGGGGGTATCGGTGGCAAAGGTGGTGGCCACCATGGAGGTACCCAAAAGCCACCAGGGCATAGACCGCCCGCCCAGAAAAAAACTGTCCGTGCTTTTGGCGGCACGGCGGCTCAAATAAAGCCCCGTCACAATAATCGCCAGCAAAATGACGCCAATAATGCCCCAGTCCAGCCCCGTTAAGGTCATGAATTTAACACCTCTTATGTATGCAATGCCTGTTTTGTATCCCACAACATGCTGGATTTATAAAATATTTCTAAATACATACGCTTACGTCATACCGGTGCAAACCGGTATCCAGTTTGAAAAATATCTTACGAAAAACTGGACCTCGATGTTCATCGGGGTGACGAATTGTCGATGGGGCTTTGAATAAATATCACAGGCCTCAACCCTTCAGCCCTTCATTTTCTGCAAATCCAAAAGACAGGTTGAGGTTCTGAATGGCCTGGGAGGCCGCGCCTTTGAGCAGATTATCCAGCACGCACACTATCACTGCGCGCCGGCCGCCCTCGCCAAGGGCGAAACCGCCCACTTGCGCCCCAAATGTGTTGGCGATATCACGCACTTGCGGCGCTTCATCACTCACGGTGACAAAGGCCTCCCCCGCATAGGCTTGCGCATAGAGCGCCCGCAACTCATCCGCCGTTACAGGGGTATCAAAGCAAAGATTGACAGTTACCGACAGGCCGCGAAAAAACGCCGCCACATGAGGCATAAAATGCACTGGTGTGCCCAGTTGGTAGCCGATTTCGCGCTCGTGCATATGACCGCTCAACCCATAGGGCATGAGGTTATTTTCCAGCAATTTGGGATCGTTTTTGGGTGAAGGCGTGGTGCCTGCGCCGCTATAACCCGAAACCCCAAATACCGCGGGCGGGGCGCTAAGGCGCGAAACCATGGGCGCGATGGCGATCTGCGCCGCCGTTGCATAGCAGCCCGGATTAGCAATCCGGGTCGCGCCGCACACCGCCTCGCGATTTAATTCCGGCAGGCCATAAGCCCAATCATCGTCAAACCGATAATCGGCGCTCATATCAATAAAGCGCGTTTGGGGGGCGGCCTTTGTGATCACCTCAACCCACGGGGCCGCCACGCCATTTGGCAGCGCCAGAAACACCAGATCCGCCGCCCGGGCCGCGGCCTCTTCCGGGGACAGGCTTTCAAATACCGCGCCGTCAAAACCATCAATTTTTGCGCCCGCCTGTTGACGTGAAGAGGCATAGGCAAGCTCCAGATCGGGGTGCACCGCGATCAGTTTTAATAGCTCGCCGCCGACAAATCCACGCGCGCCAATAATGCCAATGCGTTTTTTATCCGCCATCAAAATCACTCAGGTCCATCTATGAAAGATGGCGGCATAGAAGCAATATTTTCAACATATTGCCCAATTTTCTTCCAGTTATTTGTGCCGCGCCAAAACACCCGCCATTCCCCCTGATGGGCCGAGCCCTGGGCATTGGCATGATAGAAGGCATTAAAGCCATTATCGGGGCGCGAACGCCAGAACAGCACCGGCGCGGCGGCGACCAGTTCGGACCAGACGGCGGCCCCCAACCCTTCGCCGCGGGCATTCTCATCAACCGCGAACTTGTCCAGATACAGCGCCCCCGGCAAGGACGTCAGAATGGCGGCGGCGCGCATTTGCGCCGAAACAATGGCCCGCTCCAGCGGCAGATTATCCCAATATGACGGGGTTAAGGTGCGTCCAAAAGCCCCCTCGATCAGTGCGCCAAGGCGTTCCTGATCCAGTTCGGTCTTGTCGGTCAGGGTAAGGATTTGTTCGCCCCGGCGGACCAGCGTACCGGACCCGCCATGGGTGAACAGCTCTTTGACCAGCGAACCCGGCCGGGTAATGGCCACCGAGGCGCCCAGCGGTAAATCGCTCAGCAAATCCCGGATCTGAGCCAGTTTCAGGCGCATGCCGCCATTTAGCCAGTCTTCGCCCATCAGCCGGTCATAATCATTGGCCAGATGGATAAAGGAAATGGGTTGCCCCTCCCCATCCAGAATGGCCCCGGTGCCGGTCAGAAAGATGATCTTTTGCGGACGCAAGGCCTTGGTCAGCGACGCCACCAGCGCATCGGCATTGATATTCACCAGACGCCCATCTGTGGTTTCGCCCACGCAGGTCAGCACCGGGATAGAGCCTTCATCGGCGGCTTCGTGAATGCTGCGCAAATCCAGCTCTTTTGGCGCACCAACACGACCCAGATTTTCCTCGTCCACCAGATCGGCCAGCACCGCCCCGGCACCAATGGCCGTGGCATGGCCGCCCTTGGCCCGGATCGCGCCTAAAACATCCAGTGTCAGACCACGCAAAGTGCTGGCAATTTCGTGCATGGCGGCATCATCGGTGATGCGCAATCCCTCGTGCCGAGAGGTTTCAATGCCCTTGGCCGCCAAGGCCGCATCAATTTGCGGTCCGCCGCCATGGACCACAATTGGGGCCAGACCCAGTTTTTGCAAAAATGCCAAGGCTCCGGCCAAGGCGGCCATTTCATCGCGCAGGATCGCCCCGCCAACCTTGATCACGGCAAAGCGTGCCCGGTCCATTTCAGAGAATTTTTGCAAATAGGCACGTACTTCGCGCCCTTCGCTCATCCCCGATAGAAGCTGGCGAATGACCTGGCGGGTTTGTTTGGCCTCGGCATCAAAATAATCAGTCATCGGGCGTAAACACCTTTTCATAAACTGCATAGGCCGCCATCAATTGGTCATGGCTGACCCATTCATCCACCGTATGGGCCTGATCAATATGCCCCGGCCCGAAAACAAAAACCGGCGTGCCTTGCGCTGCAAACAACGCCGCCTCGGTCCAAAAATCAACCGGATCCCCCGTGGGCAGGCCCAAAACGCGCGCATATTCGCGCGCCGCCTCGCCGGCCTCTCCCACGGGTGAAAGCGCCGGCAGGGTATAACTCATCTCAAATTTTTGCCAGTGATCCGCCGGGGCCAGTGCCTGTAATTCAGCCGCCACATCATCAATGGCATGGCCCGGCCCGGGGCGCACGCCAAAACGCAAAGCGCAATCCGGCGCACAGATATTGGGCTTGATGCCCCCCTCGATATGGCCAGGATTAAAGCGAATACCCGGCAAAACACCGCCTTCGCGTTCGCTCGCCCGGGCCAGATTGGCCGCGGCGTGCAGCCAGTCGGCGGCGCGCGAAATGGCGCTTTCATCAACACAGCGCGCATCAGAGCCATGCATGGAGGTGCCGACAAATTCCACCGCAAAACTGGCAATCCCACGATGGGCAAAGATCGCCCTTGCCCCGGTTGGTTCGGAAACCATCACCTGGGTAAAGCCATGATCGCGGGCGGCAAACTCGCTCACGCACAGGCCTGCACCGTTTTCCTCGTCCGTGGTAAAAAGAAATGCCGCCGGGGCATCGCTTGTCAAAGCCGCCTCGATCGCACACGCCGCCGCGCCCTTGATATCACACGCCCCCAGCCCGACCACCCGGTCGGCACCGCGTTGCAAGGCAAAGGGTGAATGGGTCCAGTTCGGCGCATGAGGCACCGTGTCCATATGCACATTGATCAGGGTTTTGGGCGCGCCGCGCACCGCCAGGATCTGTACACAGCCCTCGCCCATATCATGCACGTTGACAGCAAAGCCCGGCAATTCATCTCGCAAAGTGGTGACCAGCGGATGCGTGCCATCCATAGCGCGCGGTGGATTGCGTGTATCAATCGCCACCAGCTTTTCCAGCCGGTCCAATATGGAGATGAGTCTTGCAGACATGGTTCAGGGCACCTTTTTCTTCTCTTTGGCCCAAGCGCCCGGCCGGTTCAATGAGAAAATGCGCCCTTGTGCACTTATCCCCTTGATCCTGACGTTACGTCAGCATTCATGGTCTGGCTTCTTAAAAGGAGAAGGACATGCACAAGCATGATGACATTCTGGGTATCGGTGAATTGGCCAAACGCGCAAAAATCAGCGTGCGGGCCTTGCGCCATTATGAGGCCATTGGTCTTTTGTTACCAAAGCGCAACCCGGACAATAACCGGCGGCGTTATTCCCGTGCCGAGGTGGCCCAGGTGATGAAAATCACCACGCTGAAAAAAGCCGGGCTGGATTTGCACACAATTGGCAAGGCCCTTTCGGGCGGCGTTGATGTGCAAACCCTGGTCTCTATGCAGATCCAGCAATTGCAGGTTCAGCATGACAAGACCAAGGCGGCGCTGAGCGTTTTACAAAAAGCGGCGCGGTATCTGAATGATCATCAGGACTTAAACATGGACCTTCTTTGTCAAATCATAAGGAGTACGAAAGTGAGTCAATATCCAGACGAAAACGTCTTTAAAGATTACTTCGATAAAGATCAGATACAGAAAATTAAAAACCGGGGCACCAGCCCGCAAGAGCTGGCCAATTATGGCCAGCAATGGAGCGATCTGATCGCGCGGGTACAAAAACTGACTGATGCAGGCACCCCGGCCGATAGTGATGAAGCGCTGCAATGCGCCCGCGAGTGGACCGCCCTAGTACAGAGATTTACGCAAAACGACCCCGGTATCACCAAAAGTCTGACCAGCATGTATGCCGATAAGGATGCCTGGAAAGACAGGGCGCAAATGCCCTTTGGCCAGGCGGTCAGCGATTACATCGCCAAGGCCCAGGGCGCGCTGTTGGAGCGCGGTGAAGGATAGGATTTAAAGGTGAGAATGTCTTTTTGACGCGAAACAAACACCAGCGTCATTCCGGACGTGATCCGAAATCCAGTCAATTGTTCAAACTGGATACCGTTTTGCAACGGTATGACGCTGGAATCGTTTACTTATTCCACTTTATTGCCGTCGGCATCCCAAATCTCCAGCGGGCCGAGGTTCAGGGCCTCGACACCATCGCGGATTTTTTCCACATCGCCAACAATGATCCAGATCAGCTTATCCGGCGCAATTACTTTGCCTTGCGCGTTGATCTCATCGGTGGTCAGGGCCTGATATTTAGCCTTTAACGTGGTGGGATAGTTATAAGGTCGACCGTAAAGCGCCGAGGATTCCAGGCTGTTCAGCACGGCGGATGCCGTTTCATATTGGCCGGGCAGGCTGTTGGTGTTGTTTTTCACCACCTTGGCCAACTCGTCCGCCGTGGCCGGGCGGTCCGTTTTAAAGTCCCTGAATTCCTTGATCAGTTCGGCCAGAGACTCGCTGGTCTTGTCGGTTTGCACCGGTGCATAGACCAGCCATGGACGCTGTCCCTTGGCTCCCTGGGTAAAGGTATAGGCGCCATAGGCCCAATGCTTGTCCTCGCGCAAGTTCATGTTGACCCGGGCGGTAAACTGACCACCCAGAATGTCATTCATGGCATCAATGGTCAGGGAATCAGGCGATGTACCCGGCGGGATCAACTCGCCCGCCAAAATCAGGGTTTGTGGCGAATGCTTTTTATTGATCAGCACCACTTTGCCGGTTTCCGGGGCCGGTACCATACCAATATTCTTGACCGGTTTTGGACTGGCCGGGGCCTTCCATTTGCCAAAGGCGCGGTTCAATTCCGGCAATACCTTTTCCAGTGTGGTGTCACCCACCACAAAGAGGGTGGCATTATCGGGCCGCAACCAGGTGTTTTTAAATTTCACCAGATCATTACGGGTCAAAGACTGGATGGATTTCACCGTACCGGAACCGGTAAAGGGCACCCCATAGGCGTGATCCTTGCCGTAAAGTGCCGGGGGAAGCAGCCGCAGGGCCAATTGCACGGGCTGTGATTTTTCACGGGCAATATTGGCAATCCAGCGTTTACGCACCCGTTCAATCTCATCCTTGGCGAAGGTCGGGCGCAGCACCACATCGGCCATAATATCCAAAGACGGGGCGAAGTTCTCCTTTAGCGCCGAAAGGGTCACCGTGGAGGTGTCCAGCCCGGAGCCGGTGTTTAGCTGTGCGCCCAGGGTTTCCAACTTTTCGCTTAACGCTAGCGCGCTCATTTTGCCGGCCCCTTCATCCAGCAGGGACATGGCAAAGGACGAGGTACCCAGCTTGGCTCCCTGATCGGCGCCATAGCCCGCATCAAATTGCAGGGCCACATTGATCACCGGCACCGCGTGACGCTCGGCAAAAACCAGTTTCATGCCGTTATCCAGCGTGGCCTCTTGCACAGCAGGAAAGGTCAGATCCGGCAAATCGCCAACCGCCGGCAAGCCTTTAGAGCGATCTACATCACTTTTGGCCACTTCATGCTTGCCAAAGGGCAGGACGTTCAGTTGGTAATAGGGTTTGCCAGCCCATTCGCGAAACGCATATTGCACCGATTTGGTATCGGCGGCATTGATCCAGTTCAGCCGGGTTTTGTAAAACCCCGGATCGTCCGCATAAAGCGCGCCTTGGGCCAAGGTTACCGCCTTGCCACCAAAACCGCCAATACGTTCCAGCCCGCGTACCGCACTGGCATTGATTTTGGTCTTGGCCCGTTTCAGCTCGTCCCGATTTGGACCTTTGGCAAAAAAGGCGGCCGAAATCCGATCAATGGCCTCTTCGATTTCATCCAGATCAGCCCCGGGTTTGGCCGTTACTTCGATCGAGAAGATACTGGCCAGTTCATGAGGTTCCACCGACACATCAACATCGGTTGCCAATTCCCGATCATAGACCAGTTCCTTGTAAAACCGGGAATTCTTACCCGACCCCAATATGGAGGCCGCCAGATCCAGCATCGCCTTGTCCCTGGTGGCGCGCCCCGGCACCGCCCATTGGCGATAAATGCGCGCCTGTGGCACCTGATCCATTATGACTTCGTGCTTGTTCTCTGCCTTGACTGGCACCCAGGATTTTAAATGCGGCAAAGGGGGGCCGGCTTTGATATCGCCAAAATATTTTTCAATTTTTTCCCTGGCGGTTTTGGCATCGATATCGCCGGCCAATACCAGTACTGTGTTGGCGGCGCCGTAATATTCGTTAAACCAGCCCTTTACATCGTCCAGCGAGGCGGCATCCAGATCTTCCATCGAGCCAATGGTGCTGTGATGATAGGGGTGCCCCTCCGGGAATACCCCATATTGCAGACGGTAATGCGCCTTGCCATAGGGCTGGTTATCGCCCTGGCGTTTTTCATTTTGTACCACGCCGCGCTGTTCATCCAGTGTGTCCTGGTCAATGGCACCCAGCAAATGGCCCATGCGATCCGACTCCATCCATAACGCCATATCCAGCGCCGGGGTGGGCACGGTTTCAAAATAATTGGTCCGGTCCAGCCAGGTGGTGCCGTTCATGCCCGTGGCCCCAACCGCTTCGAAGGGTTCAAAAAATTCACCGGGATGATTTTCCGAGCCGTTAAACATCAAATGTTCAAACAAATGGGCAAAGCCGGTTTTGCCGTTTGGCTCGTCCTTGGAGCCCACATGGTACCAGATGCTGACGGCAACGATGGGGGCTTTGCGGTCCTCATGCACCACCACCCGCAAACCATTGGGCAGGGTAAACTGTTCGTAAGCGACATTGATGTCCGGAGCCTGCGCCAGGGCGCTCGTGGTCAGCATGCTGGTAGCCAGCGCGGCCCCGGCAACACCTGCGATCAAAATATTTTTCAACGCCATTTTGTTTCCTCAAAATTTATATATGCCCCCCGGCATAGCGGGAAACCAATCTTCTCATTGGTTTATCTATCTGTTTTGCACCAACACCGGGCGCTGGCCAAGCAATCCTAGATGACAATTTGGTTAGAATTGTTTTTTTACATCCCCCTCTTTCGATCATCGCGCCCTGCCGGTACGCTAAGCATCTGGAACACCAAAGTGGACGGGTAAGCAAAATGAAGCGGATTGTATTGGCAGGCGGGGTCATTATGGTTGTACTGATTGCGGTGGTATTGTTCCGCACCAGCCAGGTAGGCGCGCCGCCCACCGCCAAGGCCATTTCCATCGAACTGGTCAACGTTGACCCCAATGAAACCGCCGCCCATCTTTCGCAGGCGGTCCAGTTCCGCACGATTTCCACCCAGGATCCCGCCGACTTTAACCCACAGGCCTTTATCGACCTGCAAAACTGGATGCGGCAAACCTACCCGCATTTTTATGATGCCGTGCAAACCCAAATGGTAGACACCTATTCCCAGCTGAACAGCTGGCAGGGCAGCGACCCAACACTGGACCCCATCGTATTTATGGCCCACCAGGACGTCGTGCCGGCCAGTGAAGGCGCAGAAGCCGCCTGGGAAAAACCACCCTTTTCCGGCCTGATTGAGGATGGCTATATCTGGGGGCGCGGATCGATTGATGACAAAGGGGCCATGATCGGCCTGCTGGAAGCCGCCGACCGTCTGGCCGCCTCGGGCTACACCCCTAAACGCACGCTGATTTTCTCCTTTGGGCATAATGAAGAAGTTCTGGGCAGCGGCGCAAAAACCATTGCCAAATTGCTGAAATCAAGGGGAATTCACCCCTATGCGGTCATTGATGAAGGCGGGGCCATCACCACCAATATGCCAGATGCCAAAGGGCCGGTTGCCCGCATTGGGGTGGCGGAAAAAGGGTATGTAACCCTGATCCTGACGGCAACGGCCAAGGGCGGTCATTCCTCCACCCCGCCGACCCGCACCGCCATTGGGGCATTATCGCGCGCCATTGCCGCCATTGAGGCCCATCCGTTCGAGCAGAAAATTGACCCCGTGATCACAAAAATGCTGCAGGCCACCGCGCCGGTGCAGCCCTTTGTAGGCCGCATGGCGGTCTCCAATCTGTGGCTGTTTGGCCCTATGGTGAGCGCCAAAATGAAAAAAAGCGCCTCCGGGCGCGCCATGTTGGGCACCACCATTGCCCCCACCATTATCAATGCCGGGTTCAAGGAAAACGCCCTGCCGCGCAAGGCCGTGGCCTATGTCAATTTTCGCATCCATGCCCGCGACAGTGTGCAAGGCATCGTTGATCATGTGCGCGCCGCGATTAACGATCCTGGGATCACCATTACCCTTGCCGGCACCGCCGGCACCGAGCCTTCGCCGGTTTCACAAATCGGCACCGGGCCTTATGCCTGGCTGGCGGGCATTGTTAAGGACGTTTTTCCCGGCACCATCATTGCCCCCAATGTGGTGCTGGGCGGCACGGATTCGCGATATTTCGCCATCATTACCGATGATATTTACCGCTTTGCCCCCTATACCTTCGACAGCTCTGATTTTTCCCGTATTCATGGCCTGAATGAACGCATGGGCGTTGAAGACTTTGCCCACGGGATACAGGCCTATTACCTGATGCTGGAGCGCGCGGGCGCTTTATCCGAACAGTAGGCGCCTTATCGGAGCTGAGCCTGCGTATTAAGTAATAAATTCAGATAAGCATAATCTCTTGTTTATCTTTAAAGTACATTATCCGTATTGGGACAAAAGAATAATTTGGCTGGGCTAGAACATGCACCGGAAGAGGTTTGCATATGCTGGTTCGATGGTTCAACGACCGGAATATTCTGGAACGGATTCTCGCGGTAAATTTATCGATTATCCTGTTGATGAGTGCCTTGGGTCTGGTAACTCTGCACCATTTCAATCAAGTGGTTCAAATTGGAAAATCCATCGAGGTTCACCCCCTGGTGGTTGGCAATGCCGTTTTGGAAATCGAAGGCAGTGTTTCTGAATTAAACGGTTATCTGAAAACCGCACTGGAAACACAAACTCTCACAAGCATCGCGGCGTATCAGCATAAGACAGAAGCCCTGGACCCGGCCATTCGCACCAATCTTTCCATTATCGAAGATCGTTTTTTGGGCAATCCTAAAATGGCCCGTGGGGCTACCTTTTATTATCTGGACTGGAAGCGCCATAATGACCGCATGATGGAGGCCCTGCGCAATCATGCCCCGTCGGCCGTGATCGAACGCACCAGCCGCGAAAGCTGGCTATCGCGCGATTTGATGAACGACTATCTGACCGAGATTGCATTTTTTGCCCATACCAAGGCCAGAAGCTTTATTCAGGGCCTGCAAAGCCAGCGGCGTTCAGCGGTCATGTGGGCGGTGCTCTTTGTGGTTATTGCCGCATCGCTGGCCACCATTTTATCGGTATTGGTTGGCAGAACCGTTGCCCGGCCCATTCGCCTGTTGCAACGGGTAATGAACGCACTGGCCAAGGGCCATCTGGACGTTCATCTGCCCAAAGTGCACTCGGACCGTTTCGAGGCCGGGGCCATAGCCAAGGCGGCGCAATCCCTAAAAGCCAGCGCCAAAGAGAAAAACCGCCTGATCGAAAAGGCCGAACAGGCCCGCGCCAAAGCTGAAAATGCCAATCAGGCCAAATCCCGTTTTCTGGCGATGATGAGCCACGAGCTGCGCACCCCCATGAATGCCATTCTCGGCTCGGCACAGGTTCTGGACACCATGTCGTTGGATGATGAAATCCGCGAACATGTGGATACCCTGACCACCGGCGGCGAAACCCTGATGGCCATATTGAATGATGTCCTGGATCTGACCAAAATCGAGTCTGGAAAGCTCAGCGTTGAATATACGGATTTTGATTTCGCGGCCCTATTGCAACAGGCCCAGTCCCTGTGGGCTCCACGGGCCAGTGACAAGGCATTGGAGTTAAATTTTAAGATTGCAGAGGACGTGCCACAATGGATTCATTCAGACACCACCCGCATCAGACAGATTTTGTTCAACCTGTTATCTAATGCCATTAAATTTACCAGTACCGGCAGCGTTGACGTAACCGTTCAAACCCTTGGCACAACGGATGGCAATACACAGTTAGAAATCGCCGTCCGTGACACCGGTATCGGCATTGCCCCCCATTGTCTGGACGCCTTATTCAATCCCTTTGAACAGGCCGACAACTCGATCACCCGGCGTTTTGGCGGCACCGGCCTGGGGCTCAGCATATCGCGGCAACTGGCAACCTTGTTGGGCGGCGAATTGAGCGTAGAATCCCGCGAAGGCATAGGATCCACCTTTCGTTTTCGCTTTGGCGCCGCCCCCTGCACCGCCCCAAAGGAAAAGCAGCCCGCCAAAGGCACCGATGCCAAAAAACCACGGGCGCTCACCATTCTGGTGGCCGAAGATAATGCCATGAACATCAAGGTATTGCGCGCCTTGCTAAAGCCATTTCCCTATGAAATTGTTCATGCAGAAAACGGGAAAATCGCGCTGGACTTTCTGGAAACGCGCGAATTTGACCTGGCGCTTATGGATATCCAAATGCCCATTCTGGATGGGTTGCTGGCCACCAAAAAATTGCGGGCCGGCAATGGTCCCAATAAAAACATACCGGTAATCGCCATGACCGCCAATGCCATGGAGGGGGACCGCGAAAGCTATCTGGCCGCCGGCATGACCGGCTATGTCCCCAAACCCATTGATGCCCGCCAGCTATATTCCACCATTGCCCACGCCGCCGCCAAGGGGCGAAAAGGCATAGGCGCCCCCACCGCCACAGCAAAAGCGGCCAGCGGCATCTGAAAAGCCATGTCGTGAAGTCTGCATAACTGCGGGTGGGCTCTTGCATCTTTTATTTACATTGTATATTCGTATTTCGTCGAATTACGAATTGGTACAAATTCATGAGTATCACAAAACCCGTTTTGCCTGCCCCCTCCGGCCAGACTGGCGAAATCGCCATTTTAGCCAAAGCCCTTGGTCACCCGGCACGCGTTCAAATCATTCTGACCCTGATGCGCCAAAAAACCTGCATAGGGTGTGACCTCACCGATGCCACTGGCCTGGCCGCCTCGACGACATCTGAACATTTGCGCATACTGAAACAGGCCGGCATTGTTGTTGGTGAGATAGAGCGCCCCCGGGTTTGTTATTCGTTAAACCCTGACGCCTTGGCCCCCTTACAGGCTTTCCTGATGACGATCGCCAAGCATCCAGCACCCCCATTAGAGGTTCAATCGTAACATGTCTGCATTCGAGCGATATTTAAGCCTTTGGGTAGGCTTGGGCATTCTGGCTGGAATTGTTCTTGGAAAAATGATGCCAGCCGTATTTACGGTAATTGCGGCATTAGAATTTCAGCATGTCAATTTCGTCATTGCCATTTTGATCTGGGCCATGGTGTTTCCCATGATGCTGGCCGTAGATTTTTCCAGCCTGCGCCGTGTTGGCGAACGCCCAAAAGGCCTGGTGATTACCCTGGTTGTTAACTGGTTGATCAAGCCTTTTACCATGGCGGCGCTGGGGGTTTTCTTTTTCAAGAGCGTATTTGCCGGCTTCATCCCGGCGGACAGTGCCGATGGATATATTGCCGGGCTGATCCTGCTGGGCGCGGCGCCTTGCACCGCCATGGTCTTTGTCTGGTCTCAACTGACCAAAGGCGATGCCACCTATACCCTGGCCCAGGTCAGCGTGAATGATGCCATTATGGTTTTCGCCTATGCGCCAATCGTTGCTCTTTTACTGGGCGTGACCGATATAAACATCCCTTGGGCGACCCTGATCCTCTCGGTCAGTTTATACGTGGTTATTCCCCTGATAGCCGGGATCGCGACAAGAACAGCACTTTTGCGCAGCGGCGAACAAGTCCTGACCCGTTTTATTGACCATTTGAAGCCGTATTCCATGTTTGGGTTGCTGATAACGGTCGTTCTGTTGTTTGGTTTTCAGGGGCAGGTTATTCTTGAACAACCAGTGCTGATCGCACTCATTGCCATTCCTCTGATCATCCAGTCTTATGGCATTTTTGCCATCGCCTATGGGGCGGCATGGCTGTGGCGTGTGCCTTTCTCTGTCGCCGCCCCCTGCGCCATGATCGGCACATCAAACTTTTTTGAACTGGCCGTTGCCGTCGCCATCAGCCTGTTTGGCCTGCAATCCGGGGCCGCTCTGGCCACCGTGGTTGGCGTGTTGGTCGAGGTGCCGGTTATGCTGTCACTGGTGATGTTTGCCAATGCCACCCAACGGCATTTTCCGCACCCGGCCGCAAAATCATGAGCATTGTCATATTCCATAACCCGGCCTGTGGCACATCGCGCAATGCGCTTGCCCTGATAGAAGGCGCGGGGTACCAGCCCGAAATTATTCATTATCTGGATACCGGGTGGACAAAGCCGTTATTGCTGGCCTTGTTTGCCGCGGCAAACCTTACTCCACGCACCGCCCTGCGCACCAGCAAATCACCGGCAAAAGAACTGGGATTGCTGGATCCTGAAATTACTGACGAGGATTTGCTTGCGGCAATGCTGGAACACCCGGTGCTGGTTAATCGCCCCATCGTCTGTACGCATAAAGGCGTGGCCCTGTGCCGCCCGTCAGAAACGGTATTGGCCTTATTAGAGCGCACCCCCACGAAAACGCTCTATAAAGAGGATGGTGATGTCTTGTTTGCCCCGAACGACTCTACTTAGGAGACATTTAGGCGGTTAAGCACCAATTCCCGGTCCATCAGGGCCAGCAATGAGCCCACATCGGGGCCGTGTTTATCCCCGGTGAGCGCCAGACGCAGAGGCAAAAACAGACCCCGGCCCTTGCGCCCGGTTTTTTCTTTTAAAACACCCGTCCAGGTGGACCATGTGTTTTCATCCAGATCGCCCTCTGGCAACAAGGCGGCCGCCTCTTTGAGATAGTCTGCATCTTCATCGGCAATCACAGGCGTAATTTCGCCATAAACTACATTGTGCCAATGGGTGGCATCGGCCAGGGTTTCCACATTGCCGCGAATGGCATTCCACAGGGCCTCACCGCCGCCAACGCCCAGCGCCGCCAGACGGTCTGCCACATCTCCATAGGGGGTTTCATGCAGATATTTGGCGTTCAGGACCTTCAGTTCTGCCGGATCAAAACGGGCCGGCGCGCGGCCAATTTTCTCGAACGAAAACTCTTCCACCAATTGCGCCAGATCGCGGCGAACCTCCACCGGATCGGAGGTGCCGATTTTGGCCAGCAATGACAGGATCGCCTGTGGCTCAATGCCTTCTTCATCGCGCAGGCCCGCAATGGATAACGTACCCAGCCGTTTGGACAGCTTGCCGCCATCGGCCCCTACCAGCAAGGGATGATGCCCCATGGCCGGAGCCGTCGCCCCAATGGCGTGAAAGATTTCAATCTGGGCGGCCGAATTGGTCACATGGTCTTCGCCGCGAATGATATGGCTGATGGAAAAATCCGCATCATCCACCACGCTGGGCAGTGTATAAAGATACGAGCCATCCCCACGGATCAAAATGGGGTCAGACAGCGAGGCGGTATCAATGTTCTGCTTCCCGCGAATAACGTCATCCCATTGCACCGGCTCGCCAGACAGCTTGAAGCGCCAATGAGCCTGGCGTCCCTCGGCCTCCAGCGCGGCACGATCTGCATCACTAAGGTTCAGGGCGGCGCGGTTATATACCGGCGGCTTGTTCTGGCTGCGCTGAATTTTACGCTGGCGATCCAGCTCGTCCGCAGTTTCATAACAGGGATATAAAAGCCCACGGTTTTTCAGATCATCCGCCACCGCGGCATAACGGTCAAAGCGTTCCGACTGTTTGGCGGTTTCCCCGTGGGTCAGGCCCAGCCATTTCATGTCATCAAAAATGCCCTGTTCAAACGCCGCGGTCGAGCGCTCTACATCGGTATCATCAATACGCAGCATGAAAATACCGCCGGAACGGGCCGCAAACAGCCAGTTCATCAGGGCCGGGCGGATGTTGCCGACATGCAATTGCCCGGTGGGGCTGGGGGCGAAACGGACCTTGACGGTCATGGATAAAACTCCTGCAAACTTTGTCGCGCCTTGTGCGCTGTACGGGCAGTTCCGTCAAGGCTGATATGGTAATCTTTACCAGCATTGACGCCACTTCTCATGAGATTACACTTCGCGCAAAATCAGGACCAAAACAGGGCCTGAAACTGGGGAGATACGCCATGAAGAAACTATTGATGAGCGCCACGGCGCTGGTCCTGATCACTGCCTGTTCCGGGCAGGTATCTGTAAGCAAAGACACTGAGGCCAAAGGCCCGGCCACCATGGATGATGCCGCCGCGTTTGTGAAAAAGGCCGAAGCCGATTTCAGGGACATGAATGAATATGCCAGCCATGTGTTCTGGATGCAGGCCAATTTCATCAATCACGACACCAATTGGCTGGCCGCCAGGGCCGGGGCTGAATCCACCGAATTGGGGGTTAAATATGCCAATGGCACCAAGCGCTTCAAAGATTTGCCGCTGACCGGCGAACTGGCCCGCAAAATGAAGATGATCAAGCTGGGCCTGACCCTGCCGGCCCCTTCCAAGGATGGGGCGGCCAAGGAATTGTCCGATATCACTACGTTTCTGGACAGCGCCTATTCCTCGGCCACCATTGATCTGGATGGCGAAAAGGTCGCCCTGGACGATCTGGAAGTGATGATGGGCACCGAAAAAGACCCGGCGCGCTTGAAGGAAATATGGGAAAAATGGCGCATGGCCTCGGCGCCATCCATGCATGACAAATATGCCCGTATGGTGGAAATCGCCAATGAAGGTGCCCGCGAGCTGGGCTTTAAGGATGTGGGCGAATTATGGCTGTCTGGTTATGACATGCCTCCTGCGGAGATGGCCAAGGAAGTGGATCGCCTGTGGGGACAGGTCGAGCCGCTGTATGACCAATTGCATTGCTATGTCCGGGCCAAGCTGAATGAAAATTACGGCGATGACGTGCAACCGGCCACGGGGCCGATCCGTGCCGATATTTTGGGCAATATGTGGGCGCAGACCTGGGGCAATGTTTATGACATTGCCAAGCCGGAAGGGGCCAGTATTGATTATGACCTGACCGACCTGCTCAAAAAGGCCCATTACACCCCCAAAAAAATGGTTCAGACCGGCGAAGGGTTTTATACCTCTTTGGGGCTGGATCCCCTGCCCGATACGTTCTGGGAACGCTCTTTGATCACCAAGCCGCGCGATCGCACCGTGGTCTGCCATGCCTCGGCCTGGGATATTGATGGCGCAGACGATATCCGCATCAAAATGTGCACCAAGGTGAATGGCGAGGATTTCAATACCATCCACCACGAGCTGGGGCACAATTTTTACCAGCGCGCCTATAAGAACCAGCCGGTCTTGTTCCAAAATGGTGCCAATGATGGCTTTCACGAAGCCATTGGCGACTTTATCGCGCTTTCCATCACCCCGCGTTATCTGGTGCAGATCGGCCTGTTGGACGAAAGCCAGATCCCCGACGAAAGCAAGGATATTGGCCTGTTGATGGAACGGGCGCTGGACAAGGTGGCGTTTTTGCCCTTTGGCCTCCTCATGGATAAATGGCGCTGGAAAGTCTTTTCCGGTGAGGTCGCCCCAGAGGATTACAACGCCGCCTGGTGGGAATTGCGCAAACAATACCAGGGCATTGTACCGCCGGGTGACCGCCCTGATAATGCCTTTGATCCGGGGGCCAAATACCATATTCCCGGCAATACGCCGTATTTGCGCTATTTCCTCTCTTTCATCATGCAGTTCCAGTTCCAGAAGGCCGCCTGCGAACAGGCCGGCTGGACCGGGCCGCTGCACCGCTGTTCCATTTATGGCAACAAGGAAGTGGGCAAGCGCTTTAACGCCATGCTGGAAATGGGGGCCTCCAAGCCCTGGCCAGATGCGCTGGAGGCCTTTACCGGCACCCGGCAAATTGATGGCTCGGCCATTGTCGAATATTTCGCCCCTTTGATGGATTATCTGAAGGAAGAAAACAAAGGCCGCACTTGTGGCTGGTAGGCAATCATGCATATCGGGATTCTAACCGGCGGCGGGGATGTTCCCGGCCTGAATGCCGTTATCAAGAAAGTGGTCAATCTGGCCGCGGCGCAAAACCACAAGGTGACCGGTTTTCGTCGCGGCTGGGCCGGCCCGCTAAACTATAATCCTGATGACCCGGATGGCTCGCAACGCTGGCTAATGGCGCTGAATACACAGCATGTGCGCGGCATAGACCGCACCGGCGGCACCATATTGCATTCCTCGCGTACCAATCCGGCCAAAGTCAAAAAGGGCGAGCTACCGGCCTTTTTGCAAAACGGCAATGCTGCTGACGAAGAGGCGCAGATGGTGGATGCCACCGCGCATATTCTGTCGGTATTGCAGGCCTTGAAGATAGATGTGCTGATTGCCATAGGCGGGGATGACACCCTCTCTTATGCGGCCCGGCTGCACGAGGAAGGCGTACCCACCCTGTGCATTCCCAAAACCATGGACAATGATGTTTATGGCACGGATTATTGCATCGGGTTTTCCACCTGTGTCAGTCGCTCGGTAGAACTGATCACGCGCCTGCGCTCTCCGGCGGGCAGTCATGAACGCATCCTGTTTGTCGAACTGTTTGGCCGCCATAGCGGCGAATCGGCGCTGATCACTGGCTATTTATGCTCTGCCGACCGGGTGCTGATCCCCGAAGTTCCCATAGATCTGGACAGTGTGGCCGATTTTCTGGCCGCTGATCGCGCCGCCAATCCATCGAACTATGCGGTTTGTCTGGTCTCCGAAGGGGCCATGCTGAAAGACGGCGAACGCATAGAGAGCGGCGAAGCCGATGCCTATGGGCATAAAAAACTGGGGGGCATTGGCTCGCAAGTTGCGGCGGCGGTATTAAAACGCACCGGCATCAAAAACATGCAACAAAACCTGGCCTATTTGGTCCGTGCCGGGGCCCCGGACGCGCTGGATCTGATGGTGGCCAAAAATTATGCCGCCATGGCCATGCAACAGATCGAAAAGCGCCAATTCGGCCTGATGATGGCACTGCATGATGGCCGCTATTGCACCCGCCCGGCCAATATCTCCACCCAGGGAGTGCGGGCCGCCGATGTTAAAAACCTGTACGATCCTGCCACGTATCGGCCACATATTAACGCGGTCGAAGGCTTACCAATGTTTTTGAGCTAAATGCCTGGATGACGAACGGGCCGGCGCGCACTACATTGGGGTAAAGCCATCAATTAATCAGGAACCCCTTCATGCGCACTGACACGCCACAGCCGATCCAGCTGGCCGATTATGCCCCCTATCCTTTTGCCATCGACACCACGGATCTGGAATTCAATCTGGACCCCACGGCCACCAATGTCCGCACCACCTTGAAGATACGGCGCACCGGGGATGCAAGCGCCCCCATGGTGCTGAACGGTGAAAACCTGGAACTGGTCAGCCTTACCCTTGATGGAACGCCGCTTGACGATCATTCTTACGTGCTGGACGAGGAAACCCTGACCATAAATGCTCTGCCCGATGCATTTGAACTGGTGATCGAGACACGCTTTTCCCCCAAGGACAATCACGCGCTCAGCGGACTGTATATCTCGGCGGGGCGGTACTGCACCCAATGCGAGGCCGAAGGTTTTCGCCGTATCACCTACTATCCTGACCGCCCAGATGTGATGAGCCGCTTTACCACGCGGATCGAAGCACCGCTGGCGGATTTTCCGACCCTGCTGTCCAATGGCAATCTGATCAAATCCGGCACCCTGGTCGGCGGACGGCACTTTGCCTATTGGCAAGATCCGTTCCCCAAACCCGCCTATCTTTTTGCCCTGGTGGCCGGCGGCTTCGATATGATCGAAGATAGCTTCACCACCATGTCCGGGCGGGTTATCCCCCTTCGCATTTATGTGGACCCGGGCGATGCCCCCCGCGCACTTTATGCCATGGATGCCCTGAAACGATCGATGAAATGGGATGAAGAGGTGTTTGGCCGCGAATACGATCTGGACCTCTTCATGATTGTGGCCGTGCGCGATTTCAATTTTGGCGCCATGGAAAACAAGGGCCTGAACGTCTTCAATTCGTCTGTTTTGCTGGCCGATGCCGACACCGCCACCGATATGAATTTTGAACGCATCGAATCGGTGGTCGCTCACGAGTATTTTCATAATTGGACCGGCAATCGCATCACCTGTCGCGATTGGTTCCAGCTGTGCTTAAAAGAAGGTCTGACCGTGTTTCGCGATCAGGAATTTTCCGCGGATATGCGCGGGAAAGCCATTGCCCGTATCAAGGACGTGATCTCGCTGCGTTCGCGCCAGTTTCCCGAAGATGCCGGCCCGTTGGCCCATCCGGTACGCCCGGCGAGTTACCTCAAGATCGATAATTTCTATACCGCCACAATTTATGAAAAAGGCGCAGAATTGATCCGTATGCTCAAAACCCTGATTGGCGAAGACAACTTCGCCAAGGGCATGGACCATTATTTTGAAACGCTGGATGGCACCGCCGCCACAATTGAGCAGTTTTTGAACGCCTTTGAGGCCGCCGCGGGCGTGGATCTGGGCGCCTTTCAAAACTGGTACAGTCAGGCCGGCACCCCCCGGGTTAGTGTTCAGGAAAGCTGGGACGAGGCCAATGGCACCCTGACGCTAACCTTGCGCCAGCATACGCCCCCCACCCCGGGCCAGAGCGATAAAAAGCCCCTGCCCATGCCCATCCGTACCGGTCTGGTGGGGGAACATGGTCCCCTGCCCATGACTTTGGAGGGCGAGAATGCCCCTGGTCCGGACGAACGCATTCTGGTGCTGGACGGGGCTGAACAAAGCTGGGTATTTACCGGATTGACCGAGCGACCATTGGTGTCGGTATTGCGCGGGTTTTCCGCCCCGGTGATTTTGGAGCAAAGCCGCCGCCCCGAAGATCGTGCACGGCTGATGACCAAGGATGCGGACCTGTTCCGCCGCTGGGAAGAGGCCCAATCCTATGGCCTTGAAGTTTTACTGGGCCTGACGGCAGGCGAAAAAGCCAATATTGACCCGGCCTATCTGAACGCCCTTGGCACCCTGGCCGCAGATCGGACGATCGACCCCGCCTTTGCCGCGCTGGCCATCATGCCGCCTTCAGAGGCCGATGTGTTGCAATATATGAAACCGGCCGATCCGGGGGCAATTCATGCGGCCCATGAAGGCATATTAGCGGCCTTTGCGAAAACGCAAAAAACCGCCCTGATGGATGCTTTTGAACGCACCTGCCCTGAGGGCAATTTCACCCCGGATGCCCTGGGTACCGGGCGGCGCGCCTTGCATAATGCCGCCCTTGGGATCTTGGCCCGTTTGGGGCTAGAGGAAGGCGGATCCTTGGCACATACCGCCTTTGCCAAAGCCGATAATATGACCGACAGCCTTGGTGCGCTGATGGCGCTGGACCGTTCGGGATCAGATGCCTTTGATGCGGCGCTGGAGACCTTTTACGACCGCTGGAAAGACAATCCGCTGGTCATGGACAAATGGTTTGCGGTCCAGGCCGGCTCCATCCGGGCCGATGCCACAGACCGGGTGGAGCGTCTGTTGGCCCACCCCGCCTTTACCCATGACAACCCCAATCGGGTACGCAGCCTGATTGGTGTATTTGCCCAGGGAAATCAGGCCGCCTTTCATGCGGCCGATGGACGCGGCTATGCCTTGCTGGCCGAGCAAATCAAAATCATTGACCCCAAAAACCCGGCTCTGGCCGCCCGCTTGCTGGGGGCTTTTGAAAGCTGGCGGCAATTGGAACCATCCCGTTCGGCGCTGGCCAAAAGCACCATTGAAAATCTGCTTGGCACTCCCAATCTATCTCCCAACTCTTATGAGATCATCAGTCGTCAACTTGGCTAAAAGGAAAACCCATGAGTGGTCATGTACAACGTACCGCCAAAGTCAGTGAGACCGGTAACGGCCTTTACCAGAATGACATCCAGATTGGTGACCATCATCTCACCGCCGGCGAACCCAGAGAGCTGGGCGGTGATGACAGTGGCCCCACCCCCATGGAAATGGCCGCGGCCGCTCTGGGGGCCTGTACCACCATAACTTTACGCATGTATGCCAACCGCAAGGAATGGCCCCTGGAACATATCAGCGCCACCGTGACCCATAAAAAGGGACCACGAGAGATTTGTGCCACCGATGACGATGACACCGATCACAAGCCGGGCCTGGTGGATATTTTCACCCGCACCCTCACCCTTAGTGGCCCCCTAAGCGAAGAACAACGTGAACGTTTATTACAGATTGCCGATAAATGCCCGGTGCACAAAGCGCTCTCGGGCAGTTCCTGTGTGCGTACCCTGACCACAGATGCCTAGCATTGGCATTACTGATCTGTAATAATTTGGTAAGAAACCTGCAAGCCACCGGGGCAGATGTTGCCCGTGTCGAGGTGGCTGGGCAAATTGAAGGATTGTATTGATGAAATTTACCCTTAATCACAGCACCGCGCTGTTCCCTGCTCTCTCCAAAGTTTCCCTTGCCATCGGTCTGGCTGGCATCCTTGCTTTTAGCGGGCCGACCATAGCAACCGCACAACCCCATAAACAGGTTCCCTATGCCGCCGCATTATCCCCCGGCGCCCCGGTTTCCTTTGCCGACCTGATCGAAGAGATCAGCCCGGCCGTGGTCAGCATTAATGTTGAAACTCATGAAGAAATTCCGGATGTGCAATTGCCCGAAGGGCTGGACCAGTTGCCCGAACAGTTTCGTGACTTTTTCCGCCGCCAGCAACCGGGTCGCAATGGCCGACCACGGGCCCGCGAAGGCCGTGCACTGGGGTCCGGCTTTCTGATTTCCAAGGAAGGCTATGTGGTTACCAATAACCACGTGATTGAACACGCCTCCAAAATCACCGTGTCCATGCAGGACGGACGCGAGTTTGATGCAGAACTGGTTGGCAAGGACAAGCTGACCGACCTCGCCGTTTTAAAAATCGAGGATGACAAGGACTTCCCCTTTGTGTCCTTTGCGGAAAACATCAATTTACGTGTTGGCGACTGGGTCGTGGCCGTAGGCAATCCCTTTGGCTTGGGTGGCACCGCAACCGCGGGCATCGTCTCGGCAACGGGGCGCGAAATTGGCCGAGGGGCCTATGATTTCATCCAGATTGATGCCTCGATCAACCGCGGCAATTCTGGCGGGCCCGCCTTTGATCTGTACGGCAATGTGATCGGGGTAAACTCGCAAATTCTGTCACCAACCGGCGGCAATATCGGCATTGGCTTTGCCATTCCGGCCCGTGTTGCCTCCAAAGTAACCAAGGAATTGATTGAAAAAGGCTCGGTTACCCGTGGCTATCTGGGTGTGAACATCCAGAGCATTGATCAGGATCTTGCCGACAGCGAAGGCCTGAAGGCCCGTGAAGGTGCTTTGGTTGCCAAGGTCATTGATGACAGTCCAGCCAAACGGGCCGGTTTTAAAACCGGCGATATTGTGCTGAAACTGGATGGCAAGCCCATCGAAGACAGCCGGGATCTGACCCGCAAGGTCGGCGAACTGTTTGTAGGCCACAAGGCCAAGTTTCTGGTCCTGCGCAATGGCAAACGCAAGACCCTGACTGTGACCATTGGCAAACGCCCGGACAATCTGGGTGAGACCGGAACCCCCGAAGCCGCCACAACCGATGTGGATGAATTTGGCATGGAATTGGGCTCTCTCTCCCAGGAAGATCGTGACCGCCTGGGCCTGGAGGAAGATCGCGGTATTCTGGTGGAACGAGTAGAAGCCGGCAAAACCGCTTTCAAAAAAGGCATTCGGGCCGGCAATGCGTTATTGGCGGCCGGTTCGACCGACCTCAACTCCCCGGCCGATTTTGAACGCGCCGTCAAGGAAGCCCGCAAGGCCGGCCGCAAGGCTATCCGCATTCTGGTGCAGAACCGCAATGGACAATTGTTCACGGCCCTGCGTCTGGATCAAAAGAAGTCCAAAGAGGACTAACCATAAAGGCAAAACAGCATGCGAATTCTCATCATAGAAGACGATCTGGAGGCAGCGCATTATTTGCGTAAGGGGCTCAGCGAATCCGGTCATGTGGCCGATCACGCCTCAGATGGTGAAATGGGTCTGGAAATGGCCCGCACCGCCGGATACGACGTTTTGATTGTGGATCGCATGCTGCCGCGCCTGGATGGCCTGACTTTGGTACAAACCCTGCGTGACGAAGGGGAGAAAACCCCGGTTCTCTTCCTTTCGGCGCTGGGCGAGGTGGATCACCGCATTGAAGGCTTAAAAGCCGGCGGTGATGATTATCTGACCAAGCCTTATGCCTTTGCCGAGCTGTTGGCCCGCGTAGAGGCGCAGGCCCGTCGCCGCGACCCCGACGCGGTCCAGACTCACCTGAAAGTCGGTGATATGGAAATGGATCTGTTGGCACGGACCGTAAAACGGGCCGGCCAGACCATCCTTTTACAACCGCGCGAATTTCGCCTGTTGGAATTTTTGATGAAACATGCCGGCCAGGTGGTCACGCGCACCATGTTGCTGGAAAAGGTATGGGATTATCATTTTGACCCTCAGACCAATGTCATCGACGTGCATGTTTCGCGTCTGCGCAGTAAAATTGACAAGGAATTTGATCGGCCGCTTTTGCATACCGTACGGGGTGCAGGCTATCGCTTGCAGGCGTGATCATTGCGTTCTGATCATAAATTACCGGCTTTTCTGCGAACCTCTACGTTTCGTTTTACCATATTGGCCGCAGCGCTTTTTGCGCTGTCGGCCTTTGTCTTGCTGGCCTTTGTATATGAAAGCACGGCCGGGGTTTTTACACGCCAGACCGACGCCCTGCTGGCCCGCCAGATCGCCGATTTCAAAGCCGCCTTCGACCGGGGCGGTATTAATGCGGTGAACAAGATTGTGGTGGAACACAGCACCGGTCGCGACCCGTTTTTGTATGTTTTTACTCGGCCGGGCGGCAAGTTTGTTTCGGGCAATCTCAGCGCCCTGCCCAGGGCGGTTCCCAAACCCGGCAGCAATCGGCGCTTTACCTATAAGTTCTACAACCCGGACACCGGGGTCAAAGAAACCCACCGGGCACGGGGCAGCCTGATCCGCTTTCCCGGTGATTACATGCTGTTGGTGGCCCGCGATACCGAAGAGGAATCGACCCTGATCAACCGCATATCCCGTGCCGTATGGATTGCCGCAGCGCTGGTGCTGGCCCTGGGGCTTATCTCCGGTGCCTTGATCAGCCGCCGCTTTGCCGCCCGTCTGGACAGCCTGAACGATGTGGCGCGCGATGTGATGGCAGGGGATTTGAAACGCCGTGCCCCGCGCAATCATACCGGTGACGAGCTGGACGAACTGGCCGCCAATCTGAATGCCATGCTGAGCCAGATTGAACAATTGATGGCGGCCACCCGCCATGCAGGAGATTCTATTGCCCATGATTTGCGCTCGCCCCTGACCCGTATGCGTAACCGGTTGGAGGTCCAATTACGGACTGGCAAAAATCTGGATGCCAAAGAAGCTGAAACCGCGCTGCACCGCACTCTGGATGATGCGGACGAGCTTCTGCAAACCTTTAATTCGGTGCTGCGCATTGCCCGCCTTGAGGCCGGAGAACAGCGCGAAAACTACAGCCGCATGGACCCGGCCCCGCTATTGCACGACATGGCCGAAATGTTCGAACCGGTTGCCGAGGACACCGGACTGGTATTTGAGTCCGAGATCGAAGAGGGCTTGTTCATACGCGCTGATCAGGGCCTGTTGGCGCAGGCGCTTTCCAATATTATCGACAACGCCCTGAAATACACCCCGGCAGGGGGCGCGGTGGTCCTGCGCCTGCGCAAACAGCGCGATGGCCGGGTTGCCATTTCGGTTACCGACACCGGGCCGGGGGTGCCTGAAGACAAGCGCGATGCCATTTTTAAACGTTTTGTACGCCTCGAAGAAAGCCGTACACAGGCCGGCAGTGGCCTTGGCCTGGCCCTGGTTTCCGCCGTGGCCAAGGCCCATGGGGCAGAACTGGTCATCAGTGACGGGGCAGGCGATCGCGAAGATGGTGGCCCGGGTTTGCACATCGCCCTGATCTTCCCGCCGGTGCGCGAGCGTAAAAACAGGGCGGCCGAGGCACAGGGTAAAACGCCTAATCTGTAACCGCCCCCTTTCCCCGCCCCTATTGTTCGGGCAATTTATGGCGGTGAATCACCAATCCTTCAGCACCCGGCTATCCGTCCCGTTTGCACATGTGTGTGATCTGGCGGCAAGACATGCGCCATATTTACGCGAAAGCATGAAACGCCGTGCCGCCACCGTGGCCGCGTTAGAGCACAGCGCCCCCGAAGCCATGGCCGCCCAGACCATTGCAACAACCCGCCTGGCCGCCAAAGAAGGGACGCCCGATGCACTGGACAAGGCCCTGCGCCTGGCCAAAGCCGATATACATCTGATCTGCGCACTGTGCGACATTGGTGAGGTTTGGACACTGGAAGAGGTTACCGCCCAGCTAAGCGCCTTTGCCGATGCGGCCATGCAGGCCTCCTTGTGGGGCGCCGCCCAGGCGTTGTCGGTGCGGGGGCAAATCCCGCCCCTGAGCAATAACCCGCAAACCGGCCCCCTGCCCGGATTGTTTATCATTGCCATGGGCAAGTATGGCGCGGGCGAGCTGAACTATTCTTCGGATGTGGATTTCACCATCTTTTTTGATCCTGCCATTGCCAAAGACTGGTTGGGCAAGGCCCCCGCGCGTCTCACCTCGCGGCTGGTACGCCGTCTGGTACAAAGCATGGGGGCGGTGACCGAGGACGGCTATGTGTTTCGGACCGATATGCGTCTGCGCCCAGATCCGGGCTCGACCAACCCGGTGGTATCGACCCCTGGCGCCCTGATTTATTATGAAAGCGTTGGCCAGAACTGGGAACGTGCCGCCCTGATCAAGGCTCGCCTTTGCGCTGGCGACCACGAGTCCGGCCAGGCCTTTTTAGACGAATTATCTCCGTTTATCTGGCGGCGCTCGCTGGATTTTGCGGCCATTGAAGACATTCATGCGATGAAGCGCCAGATCCACGTCTCGCTGGCACAAAGCGGGTTTGAGGCAGCCGGTCATGACGTAAAGCTGGGCCGGGGCGGCATTCGTGAGATCGAGTTTTTCACCCAGACGCAACAGCTGATTTTAGGGGGGCGCGACCCGAGCTTGCGCACGCCACAAACCTGTGCGGCACTGGATGCCCTAGCCCTGGCCAGACATATCAGCCCCGATACCGCCGCCCAGTTAAAACAGCATTATCGTCTTTTGCGCCGGGCCGAACATGGGGCGCAAATGTTGAACGATCAGCAAACCCACACCCTGCCAGAAGATCCACAAAAACGCGCCGCCATTGCCGCGCTGATCGGCTATCCATCACTTGCCGATTTTGATGCGCACATGCAGGACATTTTCAAACAGGTTCATACCCGTTATTCCGCCCTTTTTCCCCAGAGCGAGCCATTATCCGCCTCCAGCGGCAGTCTGGTCTTTACCGGTGTTGAGGACGACCCGGCAACCCTGGCCACCTTGCAAGAAAAGGGTTTCCAAGACCCTCACATATTTCTGGAACGCATGCGGATCTGGCACGGTGGCCAGATCCGCGCCACGCGGTCTGACCGGGCCAGAACATTATTGACCCGCCTTGGCCCCGAACTGGTCAGTGCCCTGGCCAATACTGGCGATCCGGATCATGCCTTTGCCGTCTTCACCCGGTTTTTTGAAAATCTGAATGGTGGCGTGCAGCCTTTATCGCTTTTTTGTAACCGCCCGGCGCTGCTGGATTTGCTGGTCTCGCTGCTGAACACCGCGCCGCGACTGGCCGCGTCTTTTTCCAATCGGGTTAGTATTCTGGATGCCATGCTGGATCCCGGCTTCTCTGCTCCTTTAAGGGATGACCCTGAGGCCGGTGCAAAACGTCTGATCGCTACGGCTAACCAGAACCCCACTTATGAAGCCCTGTTAAACGCAACCCGGCGCACGGCGCTGGAAGAACGCCTGCGCATTGGGGTGCAGGTTCTGACCGGCAAGGCCAGCACAGACGAGGCTGCCACCAGTTATAGCGCCCTGGCCGATGCCGCCATCAACACGTTTGCCCGGGCCTGTGAAGCACAAATGCGAGAGCGCTTTGGCCCGCCGCCGGGCGCGTGGGTGATATTGGGCATGGGGTCGCTGGGCGCCCGGCAAATGGGCGAAGGCTCGGATCTGGATATTTTTACACTCTATCACACAGAGGAAGACACCAAGGCGACCGATCCCGGACGCTATTTTTCGCGCTTTACCCAGCGCCTGATCAGTGCCTTGAGCGCACAAACCCCCGAAGGGGCGCTCTATGCCATCGACATGAAATTACGCCCCTCGGGCAAGGCTGGCCCCGTCGCTGTCAGTTGGCCCGCCTATACCGCCTATTATCAGGACAAGGCCTGGACTTGGGAAATTCTGGCGCTGGCGCGCGCCCGGGTCATTGCCACCTCTTCAAAGGATTTTGGCAAAGCCGTTAGCCGCCATATTGCGCAAATTCTGGCCCGTCGGCGCGATATAAAACCGATGGCACACGATGTGGCCGATATGATCAAACGCCTGCACAATGAATTTTCACAGGCCAGTTTATGGGATCTGAAACATACCCGCGGCGGGCTGATAGAAACCGATCTTTTATACCAATATGGGAGATTAGCGGGACACGGGACGGTTGATCAGACCGCCCTAAATCGCCTGCAAGATGCCCATGCCCTGCAATTGGGCGTATTGCACCTGTTGCGCCTTTGTCTACCAGGCCCTGAAACCATGCCACCATTTCCACACCCCGTGCAAAGCCTTTTGGCAAAACGGGCCGGGGGGACTGATTTTGAAACCCTGGAAGCGGCTCTGGTAAAGGCCCAGAAGGATGTGTCCCGCCTTGCTGAACAAATTTTAATGTAAGATGGCGACGGCTTTGGCCAATCCAGGCGTTTGATCTGATGCTGGGTACGGCACAACCAAGGAACAGAACCATGAAACGCATATTATTTATCGCCCTGATGACAACGGCCCTGGCCGGCACCAGTGCGTTGGCAAGCCCTAATCACCCCACAGGCCCACAAGGCCCAACGCCCCCCCATGGGGGCCCGCAGGTCATGTTTGACCTTATGGACACCAATAAGGATGGGACTGTGACGCAGGACGAAGCGGCCGCGCATCGGGCCAGTATTTTTGAAAAGCTGGACCGCAATGGTGATGGTTATCTGGAAAATGCAGAAGAACGCCTTGGTCGGTTCAAACGCCATGCGCGCAAGAAAATGCATCGCGCCGAACGCAAAGCCGACCGTCAATTGGCGCTGGACACCAACAAGGACGGCAAAGTCTCCTTAAAGGAATTCGAGGCCAAATCCTCGCCCATGTTTGAAAAACTGGACCGCAATGGTGATGGCACCATCACTCCCAAGGAACACAAAGCGGCCAAGCGTGAAATGTTTGCGCGTATGGACGTCAATGGCGACGGCGTCTTGAGTGCGGAAGACAAAAAGCTTCGCCAAGAACAAAGACGTCATAAAAAGGCACGCGGTCTAGCCCCCCTGGATACGGACAAGGACGGGCGTATTTCCCGTGATGAATTTGTTAAAACCAATTCGCCGATGTTTTCGCATTTTGACCAAAATGGTGACGGCAAAATCACCCGCGAAGAAATTGAAAATGCCCCGCCCCCCCCCATGGGAATCCCCGGCAGACCGTAATATAATTACCGGGCCGTGCAGCCATTATTGCCTCGGCCCGGTTACTCACCATGGGAACATGCGAGCATACCCGCCCAACAGGGAGCACCAATGCGCAAACATACCGGGCAGGACAACCACCGGGGGGACAAGGATCCGGACACCGCGCTGGTGTTGCGTATCGCCAATGGTGAACAGGCGGCCGCGTCTGAACTGGTCAGCCGCCATCTGTCAAAAATGGTATCGCTGGCGCGGCATATGCTCGGCGATGCCGTTGAGGCAGAAGACGTCGCCCAGGAGGTGTTTATGAAAGTCTGGCAAAGCGCCCATAAGTGGCAACCAGGCAAGGCCAAATTTGAAACCTGGATGCACCGGGTGGCCATTAATGCCTGTTACGACCGGTTACGCCGACGCCGCGAGGTTTATACCGACCAGATCCCGGATCGGGCTGACAAAGATACCCCCGGCGCAGATCAGATGATTATCGAGGCAGAACTGAGCCAACAGGTTGAAGATGCCATAATGCATTTACCCGCACGCCAGCGCGCTGCCCTGAGCCTGTGTCATTTGCGAGAAATGAGCAATAAAGAGGCGGCACGGGCGTTGGAAATCAGTGTGGAAGCCCTGGAATCGCTGCTGGCCCGGGGCCGCAGAGGATTACGCAAACACCTGGCTGGTCACGCAGCCGCCATGTTGGAAAGATGAGTAAAGACATGCCCTTAGCCATGACAAAAAAACAATTTCTGCATCTTTGCCAAACCTATGGCAGTGCCGTACAGCGCTGGCCAGAGGACGTGCAAGCCAGCGCACATGAATTCATGCAAACCCATCCGGATCTGGCCACACGAATGCTGGAAGCAGAAAAGGATGTGGATGACGCCCTGGCCCAGGCCCCCCGGCAAGAAGCACGCCCGGAACTGTCAGCGCAAATCCTGCAATCCTTTCAGGCTAAGACGCAAAGCCTGACGGTCAAAACAGCTCCGCCGCGCCGCTGGTCGCTGGTCAATCTGTTATGGCCACAAAACCACGGTTTACCGGCCTGGGGCATGGCTTTGGCCCTGATGTTGGTATTTGGCTTTGTGGGCGGCTATACCGGCTATGCCTATACATTAAACCGCACCAGTGCGACCGAAGTGCTGAGCACTGCCTTTGGATCTGATGATTATTCCCTCTTTGGGGAGGACACCTCGACATGAATCTATCGAAAAATGCTTTGGGTCTGGCACTGTTGGTATCCATTGCCATCAATCTGCTCATCCTGGGAGCCGCCGGGGGCATGGCCGTGGCCGGTTGGCGCCACCAGGCCCCACCGCCTCCAATGGCCAGGCCCACCATGCCGCAAAGTTTCAAGTTTAACCCAAAACAATTTGTCCGGGCCTTGCCAAAAGCAGAGCGGCAAAAGGCGATTCAGGTTTTAAAAGAGGCCGCCGGCAAGCACCGAAGGATTTCCCGCAGCATCAGAAAAACCAATCGGGAGCTGGCCGTGCTGCTTTCGGCAGAAACGCTGGATAATGCTAAGATTGAAGATACGTTCAAACGCCTCAGAGTATTGGAGACTGAGGCACAAAAGCTGGGCCAGACCATTATCCTGAAAATTTTGCAAGACCTGGATCCACAAACCCGTAACCGGGTGATCCGGGCCGCCAGTATACGCCCACCAATGCCCCCCACCGGCCAGAGAAACAAGCAAAGACGCCGACCGCCGCCGCCCCACCAAGCGGGTAATTAATCAGGCAGCGCTTTCGTTTACATCGTCATTTTTATCGGCCTCTTCTTCGGTTTCCGAAGAAATCGACCAGATCGAGGCGGCTTCGCCCTCGTTTTTCTTGGGCACAGGCGGCAGCCAGACCGAAACCTTGGTACCCACGCCAAGCTCGCTGGTCAGAACAAATTCGCCGCCATGCAGCTTGACCAGGGACTGGGAAAGCGCCAGGCCAAGACCGGACCCCTTATGGCTTTTGGAATGTTGGCTTTCCACCTGTACAAAGGGTTTGCAGATCAGCGGCACATGCTCTTCGGGAATGCCAATGCCGGTATCGATCACCTCAATACGAACACCATCACGCTCTTCAGACGCCTTGATGGTAACGGAACCACCCTCGGGCGTAAATTTAATGGCATTGGAAGCCAGATTGATCAGAACCTGTTTGATGGCCCGGGGATCCACCTCAATTTCGGGCAGATCACCGATGTCGGTTTCCAGTTGCAGACCGCTTTCTACCGCACGTCCGCGAACAATGCGCACACATTGTTCAATGAGTTCATCGGGATAGACCTTTTCGGTCTGCAAGGACAATTTACCGGCCTCGATCTTGGACATATCCAGAATATCGTTGATCAGAGTCAGAAGGTGCTGGCCGCTGCCCAATATATCGCTGACATATTCAGCATAACGGGGATCGCCCAGTGGGCCATACATCTCGTTTTGCATGATTTCCGAAAAGCCATTAATGGCATTCAGCGGCGTACGCAGTTCATGGGACATATTCGCCAGAAATTCACTCTTGGAGCGATTGGCCTCGATGGCGCGAATTTTTTCCTGCTGGTAGCTTTCCGCCAGTTCGGAAATCCGTTTTTTACTCAGTTCCAGGTCTTTTACGCTTTCGCGCAAATCCTTTTCCTTGCGCAATAGGAGTTTTTCCTGTGCTTTGAGCGCCGTAATATCGGTGCCGATACTGACCAGTCCGCCATCACGGGTTGAACGTTCAGACAGGTGAACCCAGCGCCCATCAGCCAGTTCCAGTTCGATGGCATTTTCGCCAGGGCCTTCCTGAACGGCCTTGATGGCTGGGTCGGCGGCACGTTCCAGCACATCATAGGGGGTGCCTGGTCGTAACAAAGAGGATTCCAGCTGGAAGAACTCCTGGAATTTCCTGTTACACATTACCAGACGTCGTTTTACATCCCAGACAGCAAACGATTCTGACATGGATTCCAACGCCGCCCGCAATCTGATTTCAGCCGCATTCAGGCGGGCCTGCGCCCCCTTTTGCTGGGTAACATCAATGGCAACCCCGACAATCCGCCCAGACGCCATGGCATTGCCCGAGCGCCATGGGCGACCCCGCGCATGAAGCCAGATTGCCAAATGGGCGGCCCGAAAGACGACATCGACTTCACCAACGTCCGGCGCGGCCTCCATAGCTGCCAACAGTTTTTGCCGATCATCCACATGCACCAGTTTTAGAAACTCTGAAACCGGGACGGTTTTTCCATTGGGCCAGCTGAATATACGCGCCAGAGAATCGGTAACAAAGACCTGTTTGGTGGAAAGGTCCCAATCCCAAACCCCGCCACTGGCCCCTTCAATGGCCAGTCGAAAGCGTTTTTCGCTGTCTGCCAGCGCTTGTCGCGCCACCTTCAGCGTATCCATCTGCACCAGCAGGATGACGCACAATACTGTGGCCACTAACAAGGGGGCCACCGTCATCAACACAAAAAACGTCAGTGTCCGTTTCCAGGCCGCGGTGTTGAGGCTAAGGGGCTTGACCCGATAAAGGCTCAACATGCCGCCAAAAAGGCTGGAAGCCCCCACGACATAGCGCGTGCTTTCCTCGTCCTTTAGCTGAAAACCGCTAATCACCCGTTTTGAGCCGGTTGCGGTAACATTCCCCGTTTCCGTACGAATGCGCGCCAGCAAGGCTGCGGGTAAATTCTGTGTGCTGGCAAAAACTACCTGGCCGGTGCGGTCTACCAGAACACTTTGTGTTCCATTGACCGATGCCGGCGGGATCAGCGCATCATTTCTGATTTCAACTGCCAGTAGTGAAACTGTGTCTCCCGTTTTTACGGTATCCAGAACATAGATGATCGGCCCAGCCAGACCATCACGCACCCAAAACTGCGCCTGCGTTCCCTGCATTGCCCGGGGGGGCAGTGCCGACCAAAGAGTATCCGGTTCGCTCGCCTCTCCCCTGCTAATCTGAAGGGAACCTTTGGGCGAAAACAACAGCGCCGCCTTGACGGTAGGTTTTTGACTAAGGTCACTCAGCAATGTATCGGCCAGAGTACGCCGTTGCCGGGAACCAGTGTTTTCAAGGGCCAGCCCGGCAGCCTGAACAAAGCTTTTTATATCGGTGAGCTTTGTCCGCATCTGTTCAGCCATGGTGGTGGCCGAAAAGGCCTGTGCCAATACGGCATCGGCCAATGCGTCCCGGCGTTCCTGCAGCAATTTCATCCCGACCACCAGGATGAAGGCAATCACAAAAAAGACCACAATACCAATGGCCAGACGCGCCTCGGCACTGGTGTTATGAAGGGTATCTTCAGGATCGACCATGTGGGCGGCTTTGTTGGCGCGGCGTTTTGCCGATGGAGAGGCGACACGACCACCTGCAACACCGGAAAACTGCCCGTCATGGCGGGCAGTTCCGGGTAGTGATGGTGCCATCTTGGCATTTGTATATGGCTTGGCCATAACCCCGCCCTTCGGTGATTCGCCTAAAAGGAGAAGATAATCTTTCGGAGTCAACGCTGTCGAGATAAAAAGCGCGAACAGGCGCAAGCATAGGGCGTTTCAACAGCGCGAAACAGCCCTTTACGGATGAATGCCAGAATCCAGATCTGTGGTCAGGTAAAATCCAGTGTTTTCATACCGTCAGAGGCCTCGCCCGCCGCCTGGCATTCGGCCTCGCGACCTTCATCCGTTTTACGGCGGAAGGGCCCCTTGTATCCATCATCGGAATGCCGCCGGCGATCCGGTCCAAAATAAGTGGACGTGCGAACAAACTGGCGCGGGGCATTAATAATGGCACAGATTTTTTTATAAAGATCCTCTGCGGTCACCGGCTTGCAGCAAAACTCATTAATACCGGCCTCTCTTGCTGCCAGCACCCGCTTTTTTTCAGAATGAGCGCTGAGCATGATGATGGGTACAAATGGGTCACTGATATCATCACCGGTTCGGACCAGACGGGCAAAATCTGTTCCATCTAGCAAATCCATCTGGAAATCCACAATAATGATATCGGGTCCATCAGAACGTACGATATCAAAGGCTTCGGCCGCATCGGTGGCTTCAAAAAATGACTTAACCCCAAATCCACGCAATATGGTCTTCACGATGTGAATCATATGCGCATTATCATCGACAATCAGCACACTCACTTTTTCAAGACCTGCGCTCATTTCACTCTCACTACGCCGCCTGACCGCTATTTTGCAGGAAATGCAAGGCCGCCGGACGGCCAAACAAATATCCCTGCCCCTGATCAATTCCCAAATTCTGCAACATGGTACTTTGGTCTTCGGTTTCAATGCTTTCAGCAATGGTGCCAATACCCAGATCACGGGCCAATCCTGCCATGGCCTTGAGCAACATGGCTTCGCGTTTGCGCTTAAGTGCTGTGCGGATATAGGCCCCATCAATTTTAATGAAATCAACGGTTAAGGCACGCAAATATTGGAATGATGCTGCCCCGGCTCCAAAATCATCCAAACAGACCTGATGGCCCAGTTTTCTAATTTTTTGAATAACACGGTCGGCCTGATCGAGATCTTCAATGATGGAAGATTCGGTGATTTCCAGCATAAGTTTTGACCGCTGAAAATTCAATTTGGTCATGGACTTGTACAAATTGGATATGAATTTTGGAGAGGACAGGGAGCGCCCGGAAACATTCACCGCCAGCTTCAAGGATGGATCCGCATCTTCGTGGGACAGGTGCGCAATGGCCTGTTTCAGGATAATATCATCCAGTTCCATGATCAGGCCGGTATCTTCGGCAAATCGTATCATTTGAAACGGAGACTGGTTTTCCTCAAACCGGACCAGCACTTCATAATGGTGCAAAGCTTTGGTTTGCAGATCAACAATAGGCTGTTGCATGAACCTGAGCTTGTCACTGGTCAGCGCCGAGCGAAAACTGGACATTTTTGCCCCGGTTTCTTTCATCAGAATTTCCAGTGACCGGCTCAATCCCTCTTTTCTGATGATCCCCGTATCGTCTTGGGCAAATTGCTTGACCGCAAAAGAAAGAGCGCTGGCCGCATCCTTGGCGCTCATATCTGATTTGATCTCAATCGAGCCGCTCTCTACACGAATGCCCTCTTTTTTCGGATCAAGAGATAACGAGGCCTGTTGTAATTGATCAGTAATTGTGCCGGGTTCCACATCTGCTGCATGAAGAATGGCGTACTTACCATCCCCCTGCAGTCCCGCCGTATCTGCATAGGATTTAGCCCGCAAAATAGCGCCCGTCTGTTCCAGAAAAGCTTCGGCAACGTCGCCATCAACCCGAGAGGCAAAGGCTTCCTGCCCTTCCAGAGAAAATAAGCTCAGCTTGATTTCCTGACCGGCTTTTTTGGCGCTCTGAATGGCCTCCAGAGCAGCGTCTTCAAAGTTTTGTGCCTCGATCAATCCCGTATGATGATCACGGGCGGCAGTTGCAATCGCCGACCCATTACGGTCTCCATAAGACAAGGTTATGCAAATGACATCTTCTTGCCCCGGGAACCGGCATCCATTGAGCATGATCTGCTCGGTTCCATCTTCAGTAACACGACTTATGCGCAATGGCCCAAAACGCTTGCCGGTTTCCAGACTATCCAACAGATAACGCACCAGACCAGCATCACAGTCCGCGATCAGGGACAACAAAGAACGGTTTAGAAGGTTGCTGGCATCATCTATTGCCATTGGGTGCGCGGCCCCCAGAGCAAAGGTAATCATGCCTTGCCTGTCCACTTCCAATAACAAATCAGCCCCTGCGAAGGCGAAAGCCAGGAAGCGGTTACGTTGCTCTGTCGTGTTCATCACTCATTCCTTAAAAAAAGAGTGTGATGTGCGAAAGTTGTCGCAATGTTAAAATACGGCTCTAAATAACATAGCAGACCTCTTAAGCTGCCATGGCCGCAACACTGCGGCGCGACAGCACATCGGCTTCCTTGTCACCCTGATACTGCTTCACAATACGTACCAGCACCGCAAAATGCGCACTGATCTGCTCATAGTCATCATGCTCCTGGCTCAAGAGAGCCAACAGGTCTTCGCTTTGCTCTTCTATGCGACTTTCCAGCATTTGGATCAGCTTGTCTCTGGAGGATTGAAATCCGCCTTGTGCCGCGAATGAACGTGCGCCCAAAAGCAAGGTAATGGCATTCTCTACCAGAACGATATCATTCTCGATAATATCTCTTTTGATGTCCGGCATGGTCTGTCGCCCGGTTACGCTGCCCCGCCTGCGCGGTAGAACCCGGTCAATCATTTTCTGGATACGCTGCATATGTTCGTCCCAGACCTTGCCGCATCGGGAACGTTGAGCCGACAATCGCTTGCCCCAGGCCCCCGCCGGATCGACCTCAAACTCACTAAGCCAGCCATTGGTCAGATCAATAAAATTCTTCAGGCTGGCAACTGCTTGATCCGGATCACATTTCTGGTTCCTTTCCCATTGGAAATCGTTAAGCCAGATATCGTTCTGATCCAGTAATGCATCCCCCACCACCTTCAGTTCCGTTTTGATCATTACCCGGTCGTTGGAATGGCCTGTCACCTTTTCTACGGCACGGAACACGTGGAAGGGATGCACCAGCCGGGCGCCCACCAGGAACAGGACATAAGGCGTTATTTCCGGGCTTTCCACAATCAGGTGCTCGTTAAACTCACGCAAAGGAGCAAGGTTTTCATCGTCTAAATTCTTTATGCTTTGCGGCCAACCATCAAAGAAGTCTTCCAGCTCATCAGAACGGTTCATCAGGGACAGCAAAATGGATAATTGCGCCTGTTCGTCTTCACCAAACTTCTTGATCAGAGTGTTGCGGCCTTTTTTGGTTTCCATGAGATCCCGATAGGCCGTTACGATGGCGGCTCGAATGTCAGCCAGCACCTCTTTTCCCGACAACCAGGCTGATGCCCGCACCGGGTCCAGTTCCCGTAAATAGTATTCCCAGACGTCCTGCAATACGGTAGCGCTTATTTGATCGCATCGCTTTGCTTTTTCAACAACCAAAGGCTTTACAACCGAAAAAATCTCTTCCCACCGGTCTTCCTGAGGTTCGGCATCGGCACAACCAAGCAAAGTAAGCAAATCATCATAGGGTAATTTAGGCTCGCCATCGGCCTTGGCGGCCAAGATTGTCATCACCAATGTTTGGCGGTGCTTTTCAGATAAAACTGAAAAAAGCGCCTTAAGTTGCCCCATTTTATTGGCAGGAATCGCCATAATTACCACCTGGTACCCCGAAAATATTTCGCATTATGGGTGACAGTGTATTAACGCTCGATTTATGCCCCTTCAGTGCGGGTAGCACAGGGTAATCTTAGCACCACTTTTAAGCCGCCAAGATCGCTGTCTTCCAGCCAGAACTCTCCGCCATAGGCCCCAACAAGATCATTGACAATGGACAGACCCAGTCCGGACCCTGGCGCGCTTTCATCCAGTCGTTCGCCTCTGGCCAAAACGGTTTTGCGCTTTTCGGCGGGCAGTCCTGGGCCATTATCTTCTACGCTGATTTCCATACTCAGTTTTGAAGATTGTTTTGCACAAACCCGCACAACCCCATTGGACCACTTACAGGCATTTTCCATCAGATTGCCCAGCAATTCATCCAGATCCTGTCGTTCACCCCGGAAAATCAGATCCTGGGGAACCTGGGTTTCAATGGTGAGGTTTTGATCTTTGAAAAGTCGCTCCAGGGTCCGTTGCATGTCTGATACGGCCATATATACCGGCGTACGCGCCCCAATAACCTGGGCCCTGGCAGCGGCACTGGCACGGCGCAAATGATGATCAACCTGGCGGGCCATGGTCGATGCCTGCCGCTGTACCAGCTTTTCCAGCCCTGTTTTATTAGGGCTAGTCTCGTTCAACAGGACTGAGATCGGGGTTTTCAAGGCATGGGCAAGGTTGCCAACATGCGTACGTGCCCGCTCGACAATTTCTTTATTGTGCCCCAACAGATTGTTCAGTTCTTCGGCCAATGGTGTCAGCTCGGCTGGGTAGGCCCCCTCAACCTTTTCGGCCTCTCCCTCGCGCACAGCGGCAATGGCCTTTCTGATTTTATAGATGGGGGCCAGGCCAATACGGACCTGAATAATGACGGCCACCACCAAACCGGTGGCAAACAACCCCAACGTCCAGGCAACGACCATGCGAAAACGGGCAATCTCTTTATCGCCTGGGCGCCGGTCAGCCGCCGCCGTTATGGCCATCACACTCACCTGATCGGGCAGCCTCACCACACGCGTCAGGGAACGCAAGGGCTCATTATCCGGTCCGACCAGCTCTGCCTTGATATTGGTGCCGGCCTTGTCAGTGGCCTGCTTCAGGATGTCCTGAGGAATACTCAATTCGCTATCGAACAAGGATTCCGAACGGGCAATTTGTTCCTGTTTCCCCTTTTTTACGATTGGCGTAATTTGCCAATACTGACCGGAAAACGCCCGTTCAAACCGGGGATCGCCGGGAGTACGGGTCAAATAGAATTTGCCATCTGATGAAATTTCTGAAAACGCGGCCAACGATTCAATGACCGCATTCAAGCGCTCGTCATCCACCCGGTGGACCGAACGGCGATATTGAGTGGTCAACACAAAGGCGCCTGCAATCAACAGGGCAACGGTCCACAATGCCGCCCCGGCAATCAATCGACCTGCCAGCGAATTACTAGGCTTCACGATCAGCCGCAGCCGGATCCACTAGGCGATAGCCCAGTCCCCGTACCGTCAAGATGCGATCAATGCCGATTTTCTTTCTCAGGCGACCAACAAACACTTCGATGGTATTAGAATCTCGGTCAAAATCCTGGTCATAAATATGCTCTGTCAGCTCCGATCTGGAAATCACCCGGTTGGTGTGATGGGACAGATAACTGAGAAGACGAAATTCATGCGAGGTCAGCTTGACCGGCGCACCATTCAGAAAAACCCGGGCACCACGAGTATCAACGGAAAGATCCCCAATTTCGATGGTGGAGGTCACATGCCCGGCGGCGCGACGTACCAACGCCCTTAGCCGGGCCAGTAATTCTTCGGTATGAAACGGCTTGGTCAGATAATCATCCGCTCCGGCATCAAAACCGGCAACCTTTTCGCTCCAGCGATCACGCGCCGTCAGGATCAACACCGGAAACGTCAGTCCGGCCCGACGCCAGCGCTCCAAGACTGTCACCCCATCGATTTCAGGCAAACCCAGGTCCAGCACAACAGCGTCATAAGGCTCTGTCTCTCCAAGAAAAAGCCCCTCTTCACCATCAAATGCCTTATCAACCACATAACCGGAATCTTCCAATGCAGAAACCAGTTGGCGGTTCAAATCCGGGTCATCTTCAACAACCAAAAGCCGCATATCAGTATCCTCTAGATCCTAAAACCCTGCCCGTCCGAGCATCTATGCGCACTTCCACCATCCGGCCATCATGGCTGATCATTTTAACAACATATTCTCGTTGCCCTCCGGCCCCTCGGGTCAGATAAGTGGTGCTGTGACGCAGACTTGGATACCTCTGTTTGACAATGCTCAGCGCCTTTCTGGCACACATCACATCACCACTCTTGCACGCACTGCGTGCCTGTTCACCCGTAAAGCGCTGGGCAAAGATTGACCGGTCTTTTGCCAGGGCTGGCTGGGCCAGAAGGGCACTGCCTAACAGCAAGACCAACAAGAGTATGGAGTTCTGTATCCTCATAATCACAATATTGCCCCAAGGGTTCTGAACCACATGTGAACACCTTATACACCTAAATCCTTACGGGGGTTATGGTGCTCTTTTGGCTTCCAGTCAGCAATACATTTTTTTAGAGCGGGATCGGCACTTTCGGGAAGCACGATCATCAACCGCACCAGAAGGTCACCGGCTTTTCCTTTCTTCGAAGGCACGCCCTTGCCTTTCAGGCGTAACACTTTTCCAGAAGAGGTATTAGGCGGCAAGGTCAGGGTGACCGTACCGGCCGGCGTGGGCACAGAAATTTTGCCCCCGGCCACGGCTTCCTTAAGGGTGATCGGCAGGTCCAGATGAATGGTATTGCCTTCACGCTTGAAATACTTGTGTGGCTTGACCTTAATCTCAACAATCGCATCGCCGGGCGGTCCACCGCCAGTGCCAGGGTTGCCCTGCCCCCTCAGCCGAAGAAGGTCCCCACTTTTTGAACCAGCGGGAATCGTAATTTTCAACTGTTTACCATCGCCCATTCTGACCTGTTTGGTGGCACCATTTACGGCTTCCAGAAATTCCACTGACAAGGTGTAGCGAACATCATCACCCCGAAAGGCAAAATTCTGACGCCTACCACCGCCGCCCCGCGGGTGAGAGCCAAACAGGTCTGACAGAATGTCAGATATATCTTCAAAGCCGCCAGGGGCGTATCCACCAGGAAAGCCGTGGCCCTGTCCCTGACCAGGAAAGCCCTGGGCCCCGGTTGGGTTGCCCGCAGCATCAATTTCGCCTCGGTCAAAGCGGGCGCGCTCTTCATCATTGTTAAGCAGCGCAAAAGCAGCACTGGCTTCCTTGAACTTGGCCTCAGCCTTGGCATCACCGGGACATATGTCCGGGTGATACTTCTTGGCCAATTTTCGATAGGCCTTGCGGATTTCATCTTTACTGGCGCTTTTGGTCACGCCCAGGGTTTTATAAGGATCATTCACCATCTCATTTCTCCGATACCACACTTATGTGGTGTCGAGGGAAGAAAAAAGGGGTCAGATGTACACAATTTGCCGTGTTTCTATGCCAATCCCGCTTTGCGGTGAAATTTGTGCAACCCCAACCTCTAGCGTAGCTGGTCTACCATCGGGAAATAAGGAATCAATTTCAGCATCCACATAGCTGGATTGTGGCAAAGAGACCGTTTTTTCGCTAATCACGGCACCGCTGGCATAAAGGCGCACCCGATAGGCCTCTGGCGTGGCAAGCATCGGGACATCCCCTGCTCCCCAATAATCGCCGCCGGTTCTTGCCCGGCGTATCCAGCTAATGTCTGTATTACCGGGACTAACCGTAGCGCGTACATGTACAGGTGCCGGCAAACGCGACACCCGATCGGTGAACGTGACGGTTAGGGAAACCTCTTCCAAACTGCCCGGCAAGGCCGAAGTCGCGCGCGCTGTAAAAGCAATGGGGGTATCTGTTTCAAAGTCCTGCATGGGCAGAACCTGGCTGGCACCATTTAGCAGTACACAGCGTGCGTTTTGAGCAATAGGCGTATCCAAAGCATCATCAGAGCCGGCCTGTCCGCGCAACAGACCGGTAAGGTCATAACGGTTTGGCCCCGTTAGAATGGCGTTTTGAAACTGTATCACCTCCCAAACTCCCGGGTCATGCTCTACGGCCAAAGCATTGCCACCAGCAAGCACATCTTCCTGGGCAAGCGAAGAAAGCGTGCCGCCATAAAGCTGCACCGATAATATGGTTCCATAATCCCAGCGCCCCAAAATACCACCAGCACCAACCGGGCTAACCACCTCGCCCATAATGGCCGGAGTCAGCAGGCGCACCCGTTCTACCTGTGTAGCCCCATCCAGCACCAATACATCCCCGGCCCAGGGCTCGGCAAAAGCCACCAGTCTTGGCCCGCTCCGATCAGTCTCCCCGGGCAAGAGAGGTAAATCCATAACAGCCAGTGCCGGTGGTCCAGGGTTGGCTGCAGGGGTGCCCGCAAGACCGGGGCAGGCCCCGGCCACGGGCGCAATAGAAACCGGGCTTTGTGCTTTCAGGGCCAGTTCACGGTGCGCCGCATCATCAACACTATCCACCCGCCAGACCTTGTTAGTATCCAAAGTGGTGACGCGGATAGCATCTCCCGTTTCCAGCGCCATAAAGGAAGGTGGCAGGGCGACTTTGGCAATTTGCGCCGAGGCGATTGAACGGGCCAGTACATCCCGGGCAGAGTCCGCAACAAACGCACTATCGGTCACCAAGGGCAGTGAAAAATCTATGGTGCGGCGCGGTTGGGTAACAATCCCCCGGGCGTTTGCCGAGGCGGGCTGATAATCCGCCCCCTCGTCCGTAAACTGTATGCGCACCTCTATGGGAAGGGTTTCCACATCCGGATTGGTCAATCCCGGTTCTTGCGCTGCACGATCAGCAATAAAGTCATCGGGGGAAATCGTTGTGATTGTGGCACCAGTCTTGATGTTTTGAAAACGCAAGCCGGCAAAGCCTTCAAAAACCTCGACCCCATAAACCGTCAAAATAGCTTCCAGGGCCTCCCGTGCATCCGTCGGCCCACTAACGACATAACCCGGCACCACCCCTTCAACCTGGGATACATCAATCGTATCAATACCGGCTCTGGCACAAATATCCTGAATCAATACGGCCAATGATGACATCCCCATACGGCCATTCAGCCAATGCCCCTTTTCCCAATTACCCCCATCTGACCAGACATCCAGCAAGGCCGGATATTGCGGGAAAGGCCGCGCATCCCAGGTCCAGACCAGCACTTTTGCATCATCAATCATTGGCCCGCCATAAACGCTGGAAACCGGGTTATTGCCGCTTGCTGGATCCCAGTATGACGTCATCGCCGCCAGATAGGCCCGCTGGATAAAGTCATCGCGGCGGCCGTTTGAAAAATAAGGAAACGCGCTTTCCGAGCTTTTGGCGTCAAAGAATACGTTTGGCTGGTTTGCCCCTTTATCGATGGCCGGGCATCCGGTCTCGGTAAACCAGATCGGTTTGGACTGGGGTACCCAGAGGGTCGGGCTAGTGTTTTCCACCCCGCCAATCCGATCAAAATGAGCGTTGGACCACCAGGACCGCAAATCTTTATAGCGAAAAACCCAGGGCTTTGCATATGCGCCGTCACTGATGGTGGTACGGGTCTGGCTTAGCCGGTCATTATCGCTGGCATAAAACCAGTCATAGCCTTCGCCGCCCTCAATATTGGAGGCCAGGTACTCCGCATCATATATGGTGAGATAAGAGCCAGCATCCGCATGCTGATTGCCCTCACGCCAATCCGATAACGGCACATACCAATCCACGCCAATAAAATCGATATTGGGGTCCGCCCATAATGGATCCAGATTAAAGAGCACATCATTGGAGCCATCTTGTGGCTGGTAACCAAAATATTCTGACCAGTCCGCAGCATAGGATATTTTTGCACCAGGCAGAATGGCACGCACATCGGCTGCCAATTGTTGTAAATGTGCAATGGCGGGAAAATTTCCCGCCCCATCACGCAAGGACGTCAGGGCGCGCAGCTCGGAGCCGATCAAAAAGGCATCCACGCCACCGGCAATGGCGCACAAATGTGCATAATGCAGAATAAAACGCCGATAGGACCACTCATTGGGCCCATTATAGGTAATGGTTTGCCCATTGATCGAAAAGTCTGCCCCCGCCGCCGTGCCAAAAAACTGATCAATCTGGGTGATCACGGCATCACTTTTGTCCACGGTGCTGCTCTGTCCGGGGGCGGGAAAAGACGTGATTCTGCCCCGCCAAGGAAAGGCCCCCTGCTCCGCCCCACCATAAGGATCCGGCAAGCCATTACCCGCCGGAATGTCCATTAAAATAAAAGGATAAAACACCACCTCCAGCCCCCGGCCTTTTAGGGAGGCAATGGTTTGCAGCACGGTGGCATCGGCAGGGGTTCCCCCAAATACAGGGCGCGATTGCGCATCCAGTGACACCAACGGCACTTGCGTGCGGTCCAGCCCCTGTACCGCCCAGCTAAGAGGCTGGGTTTGCTTCAGATTATCTTCCACCTTTGGCCGAAGCTGGGTATTCCCACAGCGCAAATCATCACCAAACCAGCTAGTGACCAGCGAAACGGTTTTGCAATTGGGCAAGTGAGTTTGCAAATTATCCAAAGAGACTTCAACGTCCGTTCGCCCTTTAAAGGAATGCACATTTTCCGTTCGCGATCGACCCGGGCCAAGGTTGGTGATGACCGGTTCGGTTGCATAAATAAACTCGCCAGACCCGGGAATAAGAGACACGCCCTTGATCTGTTCTTCCACATTTACCGTTCCCAACACTTTGGGCGTGCGAAAAACCTCAAACGAAAATTGTGGAATGCGGTTGCCAAATTCCTCCAAGGACAGGTCTTCAAAAACCACATAGGCCAGCCCGCGAAAGGCCGGCGTATTTAGGCTACTCTCTTTGGTTTCTATCAGTGGATCCGGCAATTGTGTTTCTGAGCCGGTATAGACCCGCATACTGGTCAAAGTACCCTCAAAGGCCGCCCCATCGGCCCAAATGCGCCCGATCCCATCAATTTCCCCCTCGCACAAACCAATCGCCAGGCTCAATGTGTATTTACGCTCTGAAATGCGTGGGCCCCCCTTGCCTCCGGCGCGGCGGTTAATCTGGTGCTCGATGGGTTGATCGGCCCAGATCACCTGGCCGCCAAGACGCACCCGGCCATAAACAATCGGCATGGGCGCTCCATCGGTGGAGGAAAGAACATGCAGTTCTTCAAGACGCGCCCCGGTATCGCGACGTTTCGATAAAAGCGAGGAAATCGCGCGCGCGGCAAAGCCCTGCGCCACCGTGGTGGCGGCGCGCTGTGCAAAAGTAAGTGCGAGTTGTGCCATAAATCATCCGTATCAATCTGGAAATCTAAAGGCGGCGGTAAGGCGTTTCTGCCACCACGGGGTAAGCGAGGTTTCGCTGACGCTCTGCCCCCAATAGGCGTGAATAATGCGCAAGGGCGCAGACATGATGGCACAATGCTTGGCCACATGTTTCGGTGAAAACCGAAACAGTAAAACATCCCCGGGACCGGCGTTTTCCATCGGAATTTCGACCAGATATTGCTGTGCCGCCTGCAACAGGGTGTCGGCGTCATCCATTTCCGCCCAGTGCATGCCATAGGCCGGAATTTCATAAGGTTCAGGCCCATAAATATGACGCCAAACCCCGCGCACCAAACCCAGACAATCACTGCCGACCTGACACAGGCTTGCCTGATGCTGATAGGGCGTTCCAATCCATTTTCTGGCTTCCAACAACACTGCCTGCTGAAGGGAGCTGCGATTAGGCATCATCGGCTTTGCACGGGCCCGGCAATCAGCGAGTCATTACCCGGCATGAACGGACAACCGCGAAAATGAAGCGCATTGGCAAATTTTCCGGAACAATGATCCAGCGACTTGTTACACCCCGCCACGACGCTGATGGCATCGCCGATGGCAATGGGTTTTACCGGCAATGCCGCCAGGGTGAACACATCCTCAGCCCCATTTTGAAAATACTGGGATATACGCGCCGTCTGGCCCGCATTCTGGCCATCAATCCAGGTTATGGCACCGGCGGTGAACCAGTCATTTTGTGGGACATTCAGAGATGCTACACTAAACTGGGCCTCGTCCAGAACCTGCAATATATTGGCCTGAAATGTAAAAGCGGCCGTGGAAATATCTTTGGTGCAACGGCTGTCCCCCAATTCGGCATCGCACCGTTTTGAAAACACGCGCCCAAAGGATCGGCTCAGCTTACGCACAGGGCCCGCAATCTCCGCCTCAAAGGCATGTTCCTTGCGGGTAATGTCGCCGATTTCACCAGACCAGATCCCGACGCGCTGGGCCGTATCCAGCCAATCCACACGCCAGATTTCTATCTTTGCCTGATCATATTTGCCCCGATCAATGTCATCGGCAGAAATGCCAGACTGGGTCAGCACGCCGGTCGCCAAGCCCGTATTTGCGGCAAAGCCGATGGCGCTCTCGATAACCCCGGGGTTTAGGCCCGTGCCAGCACTCCACAGCAGATTATCAAAATAAAGATCGCCATCATGCTCGGTAAAGCCAAGCACAATCCCGTCTTTGCGAATAATTTTCCAGCACCAGCACAAAGTGGTGGCACCACTATCCAGCTTGTCCTGAAAGGCCTGGGGAATATTACGCATCAGATCCGCACCTCGATGATGGGGATGGAAGGCACTGCCCCCGCATTGAAGGCCTCCAGCGTGATATTCAAAAAGGCGGTGTCAAAACGCACCGGCACATCAAATTCAAACCCGGCGGTAATTTGTGTGCCGCTCGCCGGGGCCCCATTTAAAAAGCTGAGCGTGCCTAGGGTATAATCCACGCTATAGTCCACGCCCTCTTGTTGCAGCGCCCCATCCAGCGCCACCAAGACCGAGCCCTGCACCGGTTTGGTGATTGGGCGCACATAGGAAAACGGTCCTTCTTCATAGATTTTCTGCAGCGGGAATGAGCTCGTCACCCCATCGCCAACCCCAAGGTTCTGATCACTTGGCGTTGGTGATGCCGACGGCAAAGCCGAGGTATAGTCGGCAAAGTCTTTCCATCTAAATCCATAGAGTTGTCCGCGTCTGGCCTCAAAAAAGGCCAGCACATCATGCAGATTATCCAGTGACCGGATCCCAAGCCCCGCATCATAGCGCCGACGCGCATGTTGCCAGGGCGAATTGCGCTCTTCGGCACCGGAGACCAGATTAATGATTTCCGTGCGCCGTTCCGGCCCGCCCGAAGAAGCAAAGGAAACCGAGACCGGAAAGCGAATTTCGTGAAAATTGCTCACAGACGGCTCCTTCCATTTTCAACGGCGCGCGCCAAAATGGCCGAAATTTGCCCCTGCGAGCGGCGAAACGAATTAACGTCTGAGCCCTCTCCAAGGTTGAAATTCACCACCACCCGTGCGCCGCCAACATTGCTATCAATGCTGCCTGCGCTATTGGGGCGAAACAGCTCTGGTCCGCGCTCGCCCACCAGATAGGCCCCGCCCGGCAAGACCGGCCCGCCATCGGCTCGCGCACCGGAAAACCCGCTTACCGCCTGGCCCAGAACGCTGCTAATGGCACCGCCAATCACCTTGTTGATGGCCACGCGCGCCAGATCGTTCAAAATGGACTCGACCATGCGACGAAAGGAAAATTCACCGGTGCGTGCCGCCCGTTCCAGTTCAGAGGAAATACGCCGCCCGGCCCGGGCAAAACTTTCACCAATGGCGTCGGCGGCCTGGCGCGCTGGTCCATCGGCCAGGGCCTGCAACGCATCGCCAGCGCGATTTATAGCATCCGTATTGGGTGAGGGTTTAGTGGGGTCCATCTGTTTTCACCTGTTCTTGTTGATCTGGAAATTGTGCCATTAGCGCGCCCAGCGCCGCCCGGTCCGCATGACCGCTTTGGGGATGATGCAGGCAACGCCATTCCAGTACCGAGAGTGACCAGAATGGCGCGGGCGCGATGCCAAAATGCCGCTGGGCGGCAAACAGCATTTGCCGCCATGGCAACATACTTGGTTGCTCCTCAGGCACGACCACATGAAATTCAGCCTTTTCCTGATTTGCAGCGTAGCCACAGCTCTCAC
>WFTT01000054.1 GCA_015485335.1 Robiginitomaculum sp. | reverse complement strand
CCCCAGCACCCTGACCCGAACTCCGTTTTCTTGCAATTGCTTGACATCTTTTTTAACAAAATTACGCATTAGATCAAAAAGCGATTTGATCTCATCTTCGGGTCGGCGCCAGTTTTCCGTAGAAAAGCTGTAAATGGTAAGATAGTGAATGCCCAGATTGCCGGCGGCTTCGACACACCGCCGCACTGCCTCTACCCCTTTGTGGTGGCCAAATTTTCTCGGCTTTTTTCTGGCCGCGGCCCACCGCCCATTCCCATCCATAATGATGGCAACATGCTCCGGCGGACGGAAAGGAAGGTGAGCGGTCGGCTCTGGCACGCTCTTATACCTGCATGATTTCTTCTTCTTTGGTGCTCAATGCCTGATCAATATTAGCGATCGCCGCATCGGTTGCCGCCTGCACCAGAGCTCCTTTTTTCTTGTGTTCGTCTTCGCTCAGTTCATTGTCTTTTTCCAGCGCCTTGAGCGAATCCATCCCATCACGGCGAACATTGCGCACCGCAACCCGTGCCTGTTCGGCATAGCGACTGGCCAACTTGGCCAATTCCGTACGGCGTTCTTCATTTAAAGGGGGGATGGGAATGCGCAAATTCTGGCCATCGACCACGGGATTAACCCCCAAGCCAGCATTGCGAATGGCCTTATCGGCCGACTGCACCAGACCCTTGTCCCAGATTTGCACTGAGATCATACGCGGTTCGGGCACCGAAACCGTACCGATCTGGTTTAGCGGGGTCGCCGCTCCATAAGCCTCGACCATTACCGAATCCAGCAAAGCCGCACTGGCCCGCCCGGTACGCAAACCGCTAAATTCCTGCTTCAGGGCAACCAGCGCCCCGTCCATACGGCGCTTAATATCGTCCAGATCAAACTCTGCCATCGTACCAACCTTTATAATTATGCTTCATTGATAATGGTGCACACACCCGTACCCGCCAGCACCTCACGTAACCGTCCCGGCTCCTGAATCGAAAAAACTATAACAGGGATTTTATTATCACGCATCATGCTGACCGCCGAGGCGTCCATAACACGCAAATCCTTTGCCAGCACATCATGATAGCTAAGCCGGTCATAACGCACCGCCTCTGGATCTTTTTTGGGATCGGCATTGTATACCCCATCAACCTGAGTGCCTTTGAGCAGGGCATCACAGCCCATTTCCGCGGCGCGCAGCGCCGCCCCGGTATCAGTGGTAAAAAACGGATTGCCCGTACCGGCCGCAAAAATCACCGTGCGTTTGCGTTCCAGATGACGAATGGCCCGACGGCGGATATAAGGCTCGCAAACCGACATCATTGGAATGGCGGATTGAACCCGGGTGGCCACACCAATACTTTCCAGCGCATTTTGCATGGCCAGGGCATTCATCACCGTTGCCAACATGCCCATATAGTCGGCGGTGGCCCGCTCCATGCCCTGTTCGGCGGCCGAAAGGCCGCGAAATATATTACCGCCGCCAATCACCAGGCAAACCTGTACCCCGGCATTAACCGCATCAGCGACCTCGCCAGCAATGCGCAATACAGCCTTTTGGTCGATTCCATAGGTTTGATCGCCCATCAGGGCTTCACCAGAGACCTTGAGCAATACCCGCTCATAGGTCACTGGCGTCTTGGTATTTTTCCTTAATTCATCTGCTTTTGGCACAACCGCACGCTCCCGCGACTCATTTTCAGGCACACTAACCCGAACCGGCTCTGCCGTCTAAGACAAACCCTTAAACCAGGGTCTTAAGAGCCACCAGCAACGGCAGCCACTTCAGCAGCAAAATCTTCGGCTTTTTTCTCGATGCCCTCGCCAAGTCCCATACGGAAATAGCCGCTCAGGCGGATCGGCGTGCCCATTTCTTCAGCGGTCGACTCAACCAGTTGCGCCACCGTTTGATCCGGGTTCATAACAAACGCCTGATTAAGAAGAACAACTTCCTGGTAGAATTTGCGCAGACGGCCTTCGACCATTTTTTCGATAATGTTTTCGGGCTTACCAGAGGCACGGGCCTGTTCAGAGAAGACTTCACGCTCTTTGGCGACCACTGCCTGATCCAGATCCTCAACGCTCAGCGCCAAGGGAGATGTTGCCGCAACATGCATAGCAATTTTACGACCAAGATCGTTCAGTTTTTCAGCATCGCCCGTAGATTCCAGTGCCACCAGAACCCCGATACGGCCAAGATCCGGCGCCACCGCGTTATGGACATAACGGGCCACAACCCCATTATCCACCGACAGGGAAACCGCACGGCGAAAGTTCATGTTTTCACCAATTTTGGCAATCAAACCGGTCAGGGCTGTCGATACGTTTTCCCCAGAAGACATTTCCGTGGCCAAAATGGCATCCAAATCCCCACCATTGGCAACGGCCAGATCAGCAAGGTCTTTGGCAAAAGCCTGGAAATCTGCATTCCGAGACACAAAATCCGTTTCGGAATTCAGCTCGATCATGGCACCGGACGTATCCTTGGCTGCCACGGCAATAACGCCTTCAGACGCCACACGACCGGCCTTTTTGGCCGCCTTAGACATGCCATTTTTGCGCATCCAGTCAATGGCTGCATCAATATCACCATCGGTTTCCATCAATGCTTTTTTGCAATCCATCATGCCTGCACTGGTTGCTTCGCGAAGCTCCCGTACGAGGGCTGCGGTAATTTCAGCCATGGCTGAACTCCTTAATATCTAATCCAAATCAATCTCTCTCTGCGCCGCCGGGCGGCGCAGAGAAGATACAGGGTTAAGCGTCTTTTTCTTTGCTTTTGGCCTCTTTAGGCTCGGCCTTGGCTTTTGGTTCCGCTTTGGCTTTGGCCGCTGGCTTTTTCTCGGCCTTGGCTTCGGCTTTTTTCTCAGCTTTGGCTTTTGGCTCTGCCTTGGCTTTTGGCTCTGCCTTGGCTTTGGCCGCTGGCTTTTCTTCTGCCTTGTCTTCTGCCTTGGCTTCAGCTTTTTCCTCGGCCTTGGCCTTTGGTTCCGCCTTGGCTTTGGTCGCCGGTTTCTCTTCTACTTTGGCTTCGGCTTTTTCCTCGGTCTTGGCCTTAGGCTCTGCCTTGGCTTTGGCCTTAGGCGCTGCTTTGGCTTTGGGGGCTTCTGCCTTCATGGCCAGCTCAACAGGCTCTTCAGCCGCACCCAGATCAACACCCAGACCGGCTTGCGCGTCGGCCATACCGTCCAACACAGCATCGGCAATCAAATCACAATACAGCGCAATGGCACGGGTGGCATCATCATTACCCGGAATGGGGAAATCTGCATCTGCAGGATCACAATTGGTATCCAGCACAGCAACCACAGGAATATGCAGCTTGCGCGCTTCGGCCAAGGCAATCACTTCTTTGGTGGTATCGATGATGAACATCAGATCAGGCACGCCGCCCATATCCTTGATACCGCCCAGCGAACGTTCCAGCTTGTCCTGCTCACGGGTGAGCTTGATCAGTTCTTTTTTGGTCAGGCCAGTTTGTGCATCTTCGGCCAACAGACCTTCCAGATCGCGCAAACGCTTGATGGAATGCGAAATGGTGGTCCAGTTGGTCAGAGTACCACCCAACCAGCGGTGATTGATGTAATATTGCGCACAGCGTTTGGCCGACGCAGCCACTACTTCGCTGGCCTGGCGCTTGGTGCCGACAAACAAAATCCGGCCGCCTTTGGCCGCCACTTCGCGGACCTTGACCAGAGCCTGGTGCAACAACGGGACCGTCTGTGACAAATCCAAAATGTGAATGTTTGAACGAACCCCAAAAATATAGGGTTCCATGCGGGGATTCCAGCGGTGTTTCTGGTGTCCAAAATGCACGCCTGCTTCCAAAAGCTGACGCATGCTCACCTCAGGTAGAGCCATATTCTTTTTCCTTTTCCGGTTCGCCTCCACAGGGGTTGTCCGCGAAGGCGGCACCGGATGGATGAACACGAATGCGTCCGTGCTCCCCGCCCCTGTGTGCGTGGTGCGCGCCTTATAGGCACCCCGCGCATTCTTGGCAAGCGTCAGTTTCAGGCAATAACACCCACAAAACGAACGTTTACCCCCTTAGCGGCTAATTTGAATTTCCTGGGCATCGCGCACCCCGCCCAGAGATTTTAGCGCCCGCCGCGCAGCAGTATCCGCCGGCCACACCCCTTCGGCCTGCACCTCTACCTCACACCCGTTTGCTGTCTCGAAAACCAAATTCAAACGACGCAGCGGCACATCTTCGCGGCCTCGCAAAGCCTCCAGACACGCCTTTACCGCTTCGGCCTGATCGCTGGCATTTAATAATACGCGCAGATCACCCGTTTTTTCGGCAACCAGGGCCTGCAAGGGTTCAATCGAAATAAGCTTTAGCCGGCTATCGCCACCGCCGCCTTTATCCACCCGGATATTGGCCAGCACCTCACATTCGCCGCTGGCATCCGAAAATGTAACAAAGGCAAACCGGCCACCACGCTGGTTAACCCGCTCCCGCTTGGCCCTTACCACCACGGCAAGGCGCAATGAACTTCCCCCACGCGCCAGCCTTTGCGCCATCTCCCCGACCGGCGTTACCCCCATGGATTTGATGTTTTGGGCAAAGGCATCAATGGGGTGGCCTGAAAAATAAAACCCAATGGCGGCCAGCTCTTCCTGCAACACCCGTTCAGGCTCCCAGGGTTCCGGCTCGGGCAGTGCGGCCTGGCCAACATCGGGGGCATCATCCCCAAACAGCCCCCCTTGTGCCGACTCGCGCTCTTTGGCTGCCAGCGCGGCATGGGCAAGCAAATGGCTGGCCGCACTAAAGGCTTTGTGGCGGTTTGGTTCCAAGGCGTCAAAGGCCCCGGCCCGGGCCAGGTTTTCCAGCGCCCGTTTATTGATTGCCCGTGGGTCCACCCGTCTGGCAAAATCAAACAGATCTTTATACGGACCGTTTTTCAGACGTTCCTGCACCACCGCCTCCATGGCGCTGCTGCCAACATTGCGCACCGCCCCCAGGGCATAAACAATTTTGCCATCTTCGACGGTAAAATCAGACAGGCTGCGGTTAACATCCGGGCCGCACACCTCCACCCCCTGCCTACGAGCATCCAGAATAAAGCCGGCCAGCTTGTCCGTATTGGTGATATCCAGGCTCATCAGGGCGGCCAACAGTTCAACCGGGTAATGGGTTTTCAGCCAGGCGGTCTGATACGACACCAGCGCATAAGCGGCCGAGTGCGATTTGTTAAACCCATAGCCGGCAAACTTGTCTACAAGATCAAAGATATATTCGGCCTGATCATCCTCAACGCCATTGGCCACCGCGCCGGCAACAAAACGTTCCCGTTGTGCCTGCATTTCAGATTTGATCTTTTTACCCATCGCCCGGCGCAACAAATCGGCTTCGCCCAGCGAATACCCCGCCAGCACCTGGGCAATTTGCATCACCTGTTCCTGGTAAATGATCACCCCATAGGTTTCCGCCGTAATATGGGTGATCTTATCATGCAGAAACAATGGTTCTTCGTGCCCATGCTTGCAGGCCGCATATTTGGGAATGTTTTCCATAGGGCCTGGCCGATAGAGGGCCACGATTGCGATAATATCTTCAAAACAGTCTGGCCGGGCCTTGCGCAATACATCGCGCATACCCGGACTTTCCAGCTGGAAAATCCCCACCGTCTCGGCCCGGGCAAGCAAATCATAGGTTTTTTCATCATCCAGAGGCAGATTATGTATATCCACCTCGACACCCCGCGCCGCCAGAAAGGATACCGCCCGGTCGATCACCGTCAGGGTTTTAAGGCCCAAAAAGTCAAATTTGACCAGTCCGCTTTTTTCCGCCCATTTCATATTGAACTGTGTTGCCGGCACATCAGAGCGCGGATCACGATAAAGCGGTGATAATTGCACCAAAGGTCGATCGCCAATCACCACCCCGGCGGCGTGGGTAGAGGTGTTCCGATACAACCCTTCAAGAGCCAGGGCCGTATCCAGCAATTGCGCCACATCCTGATCATCATCACGAGCCTGTTGCAAACCAGGCTCCGAGGCAATGGCTTCTTTTAGCGTGACCGGATTGGCCGGATTGCTGGGTACCAGTTTGGCCAGCCGGTCAACCAGCCCCAGAGGCAATTGCATAACCCGGCCAACATCGCGCAACACCACGCGAGCTTGCAAGGTGCCAAAGGTAATGATCTGGGCCACCCGGTCCTTGCCATATTTGCTGCGCACATATTCGATGACTTCGCCGCGACGTTCCTGACAGAAATCAATATCAAAATCGGGCATGGACACCCGTTCTGGATTAAGGAAGCGCTCGAACAACAGACCAAAACGCAAGGGATCAAGCCCGGTAATGGTCAATGCCCAGGCAACCACAGACCCGGCCCCGGACCCACGGCCCGGGCCCACGGGAATGCCCTGGGCATTAGCCCATTTGATAAAATCGGCCACGATCAGAAAATAGCCGGGGAACCCCATCTGGTTGATGATTGAAAGCTCATGTTCCAACCGTTCCCAATAGGCCTCCTCGGGTGCGGCCAAAACGATATTGGCCAGACGCTCTTTCAGACCATTACGGGCCTGTATGGCCAGCTCTTCGGCCTCATCCACCCCTTTGCCATCGGTAAAATTGGGGAGGATCGGCGCATGAGTATGGGGACGGTAATGGCACCGCATGGCCACCAAAGCGGTATTGCTGATCAGTTCAGGTAAATCCTCAAAGCGTTCCGCCATCTCTCTGCCGGATTTAAAATAATGTTCGGGCGTAACCCGCATACGGTCAGGCACGGACAGATAGGTGCTTTGGGAAATACATAACAGAGCGTCATGGGCCGCGTACATTTCACGCTTGGCAAAATATGGCTCGTTCGTTGCCACCATGGGCACCCCGTGGCGATCTGCCCAATCCAGCAAAAATGGCTCGCTGTGTGCCTCTTCAGGGCGGCCATGACGTTGTATCTCGACAAAAAAATTATCGCCAAAAGTGGTGGCCATGGCATCCAGATGCTGTTGAGCCTGCTCTACATGCCCCTCGTGCAGCAATCTGTTTGCCATGCCATCAAAACCGCCGCTAAGGGCGATCAGGCCATCGGTGTGGTCACAGACATCCTGCCAGGTGACATGGGGCAGATCAGCCGGATCCACCTCGAGAAAGGCCCGGGAACTTAGCGCCATCAGATTGAGATAGCCCTGCTCGCTGGCCGCCAGAAGAACAACATTCCCCAGGATCTCGCTGACCTGGGCGTTTTTGCCACCGGATTGTCCCAAAGCGAGGGTAAGACCGATCAGTGGCTGAACCCCGGCCTCTGCCAAGGTTTCGGAAAATTCCAACGCTCCAAAAAGATTGTTTACATCGGTCAGGGCCAAAGCCGGCATCTGGTGCTTTAGTGCCAGATCACGCAGACCTTTGATTTCAACAGCACCTTCCAGCAGGGAATAAGCAGAGCGGCATCGCAAATGCACGAAGGGCAATGAAGCGGTATCCATAATGTCCCCTCTTTCTGCTCATACCTGATTCCCGGTCACAGCTTAGCGCGTTCCCTAGCCGCCGAGAACCATAGACCATGCACCCACCAGCAGGGTTAGACCAGCCAAAACAGAAAGGGCGGCTGCTTCTCTAAGAATATCACGCATAACAATCTCCATTTATCAATGTTCCTATTATGTTCCTTTCATGTTTTGTTCTCATCGTCAAGGGGGTTATGGCCCTGCTCTCAGAGTTTTCCAATTGCACGTAAATATGACAAGTGGCCCGCTGGATGCCCTCTAACGGGCGATGGCTTTGCCATCCTGCATCACCATCACCCGATCCATATAAGTTTGCAGATCATGATTGTGCGTGGCGACCAACGCCGCCACCCGTTCGATACGCACCAGATCAAACAGACTTTGGAACACCGCCGCCGAGGTATTGGGGTCCAGATTACCGGTGGGTTCATCTGCTAATAAAATGCGTGGCCGGTTAACCAGCGCCCGGGCGATGGCAACCCGCTGTTGCTCACCACCGGACAATTGCGAAGGCTGGTGTTTCAGCCGATCTGACAGGCCCATAATTTCTAACAGACGTTCGGCCTCGCGCCGGGATGCGCGCACCCCCTCGCCGGCAATACGAAGCGGCATGGCCACATTATCCAGCGCGGTAAATTCGGGCAGCAAGTGGTGAAACTGATAAACAAAGCCAATGGCATTGCGCCGCACGGCGGTGCGTTCATTATCTTTCAGGGACAGACATTCCTGTCCCGCAATCCACACTTCGCCCTCGTCGGGTTTTTCCAGTAATCCGGCGGCGTGCAGCAAGGTAGATTTACCAGAGCCGGACGGCCCGATCAGGCCAACAAATTCGCCCGCATTGATATCCAAATCCACACCGGAAAGCACGTTCAGTACGCTGGTACCGGAGGGATAGCGGCGCACGATATTACGCAAACGCAGCACCGGCCCGATCTGGCCCTCATGCCCATGATCATTCATAGCGCAGGGCCTCCACCGGATCGAGACGCGATGCCCGCCAGGACGGCGGCAAGGTCACCAGAATGGACATCACAAAGCCAAAGCCCGCAATGACCATTACTTCGCTCCATTCGACCTTGGCCGGCAGGCGCGCCAGCTCGTAAACCTCGGCATCGAACAGACGCTCGCCCGGATTGAAGATCGCAAAGGCCCATTGGATGGCGTCCTGGATGGGGTCGATATAGATGGCAAAAAGAATACCCAGCACAAGCCCCGCCAGCGTGCCCAGCCCGCCAATGGCGGCCCCAGCCATAATAAAGATGCGCATGGCCGCCCCGCGACTGGCCCCCATAGTGCGTAAAATGGCGATATCGCGGCTTTTGTTTTTGACCAGCATGACCAGACCGGAAATGATATTCATCACCGCAATGGCGATGATCAGCATCAGGATCATACGCATTAACATACGTTCCACCTTCAGCGCGGTTACATAGGTCCGGTTACGGTCTTTCCAGTCATCAATCAGGATTGGCACGGCCGCGGCGCGGGCAATTTCCAGACGAATGGGAATGGTGTTAAAAGGATCATCAACACGGATTTCGATATAGTCCGGCCGGCCACCGCGACTGAAAAACAGTTCTGCCTGCGTAAGCGGCATATAGATAAACGCCCCGTCATAATCGGCCAGGCCCATCTCAAATATCGCTCCAACGCGATAGAGCTTGGATCGTGGCGAAGAACCAAACGGGGTCATATTGCTGGAACTGAAGGAAAGAAGTTTCAGATCATCACCAACGCTGATGCCAAACTTTCGTGCCATCTGAACGCCAATGACGATTTCATTGCCACCTTTACGCCCTTGGCCAAACTGATCCAGATCCCCCTCAACCAGCTTGTCAGCCACCAGGGGAATATCACGCAAATCTTCTGGCTTGATGCCAAACACGACGGCCAGTGCCGCATCACCGCCCCGGTTGGACAGGGCCGCCGCCTGCCCCACCACCATAGAGCGCGCCGAGGTGACATGATTCAGCTTGGCCAGGCGCTGGCGCAAGGGCTCTATCTCCTCGGTATCCACGCCAGTGGTCTGGACAAATATATGCCCCTGCGAGCCCATCATGATTTCAAAAATTTTATCGCGATAACCGTTCATCACCGACATCACGATAATCATCACCGCCACGGCCAACATGATACCGATAAAGGAGATGGTGGTGATCAGCGACACCCCGCCTTCGGCCTTTTTGGCGCGCAGATATCGCCATGCAACCGTGCGCTCAAAGGCGCTAAAGGGGGCCGCCCCACGCCGTGAAAGAGAGGACGGCTCGCTCATATAGCACTCACATTTTTGCTGCGCAGCAGGTTCAACGCCGCCTCCAGAGACAGGTTCTGGCGCTCGCCACTGGCCCGCTCCTTGATCTCTACCGTACCTTCTTTCAGCCCCCGCGGACCAATGATCAATTGCCAAGGCAGACCGATCAAGTCCATGCGCGAAAACTTGGCCCCGGCCCGGTTGTCGCTGTCATCATACAAAGGATCCAGACCGGCCTCGACCAGCGCTGTATAGGCTTCTTCGCAGGCCGCGCCAGTAGCCTCATCGCCCTGGCGCAAATTGATGATACCCACTTTAAACGGCGCAATGGCCATGGGCCAGATAATGCCGTCTTCATCGTGGCTGGCCTCGATAATGGCCCCGGCAATACGCGAAACCCCTACCCCGTAGGAACCCATATGCACCGGCTGTTCGCTGCCATCGGCCAGGGTTACATTGGCGCGCATTGGCTCAGAATATTTGGTCCCAAAATAAAAGACCTGGCCTACTTCGATGCCGCGGGCGCTCAAGCGCTTGTCCTCAGGCACCTCCATAAAGGCCGCCTCATCATGGACATCTTCGGTGGCCGCATAGAGCGCCGTACGCTCATCCACCAAGGGCTGTAAATCACCATCAAAATCCACACCAAGCCCCGGCGCCGGCATATCCACCAGATCCTTATGGCAAAACACCGCAGATTCGCCGGTATCAGCCAGAATGATAAATTCGTGCGATAAATCCCCGCCAATCGGCCCGGTTTCGGCGCGCATGGGCACCGCCTTTAAACCCATCCGGGCAAAGGTATTCAAATAGGCAATAAACATGCGGTTATAGGAACGGCGCGCCGCCGCCTCGTCCACGTCGAAGGAATAGGCATCCTTCATCAAAAATTCGCGCCCGCGCATCACCCCAAAGCGGGGGCGCACTTCATCACGAAATTTCCATTGGATATGATAGAGCAGTTTGGGCAGCTCTTTATAGGAGCGGCAAAAAGAGCGAAAAATCGCCGTTAGCATTTCCTCATTGGTTGGCCCATACAGCATTTCGCGTTTATGCCGGTCGGTAATGCGTAACATTTCCTTGCCATAGGCATCATAACGGCCGCTTTCTTTCCACAACTCCGCCGGCTGGATTGTCGGCATCAGCATTTCCACTGCCCCGGCGCGGTTTTGCTCTTCGCGGACAATTTGCTCAATATTTTGCAAAACCTTAAAGCCCAGTGGCAGCCAAGAATAAATTCCCGCCGCTTCCTGGCGCACCATGCCGGCCCGCAGCATCAGACGGTGCGAGGCGATCTGTGCCTCGGACGGGGTTTCTTTCAAGGTTGGCAAAAAATATTTGGAGACGCGCATCAGTACTTCCACTCTGTCTGTAACCCTTCAGGTGATAGACTGAGCCGCATCATCCTGTCCACAAGAAGCAAGAAGGGATCGCACAAAAAAGATCGGCCAGAGCAAAGCTCTGGCCGATTAGGAAGGAAACGCCATCAAGCATTATCAGCGTGCGAGCAAGCACAACTGAATAAAACAATTATGGGCAGAGTTTTTCAGTGACGCAACCGCAAATGCAAAAAAAATTCAATTTTACTGAAAAAACATGCCTTAGCGTGCAATTTTTATCGTAACAAAACGCAAATATGCAAGGTTTAACCCCCATATGGGGCTCTGGATGTGCCAAACAGCCAGTCAAACGAGATCAATTGCAATGCGTGTGTGGTGATAATCACGTAAACTACCACCCAAAACACCATAGCGATTCCCGTAGTAATCATAAATTTACGCAGGATTTGCGGCTTCACCGGAGCGCCGGGTTCTGACCCATCTTTTACTTTGCCTTCTTCCCATTGGCCCTTAATTCCAAACGGCAACACCATGAACAAGGATGTCCACCAGACAATAATAAAGGTCACAATGCCGGTTGTTATACTCATTGGGTTTTCTCCTGCGGGGTTTGCATCAGCTCGACCAACACGCCACCGTTGTCTTTGGGGTGTACAAAAATAACCGGCGTGCCATGGGCACCAATACGCGGCTCGCCGGTACCCAGAATGCGCGCGCCTTTGGCCTGCATATCATCACGGGCGGCGAGAATATCCTCGACCTCAAAACACACATGATGCTGGCCGCCTGCCGGGTTCCTGGCCAGAAAGGCATCAAGGGGCGAGTTTTCACCCAAAGGCTCAATCAGTTCAATCTGGCTGTTGGGCACATCGATGAACTTCACCCTTACCCCCTGCTCTGGCATATCAAAGGCCGCGTGGGCGTGAGTGGCACCATAAAGCGCCTGCCAGGTTTTGGCGGCCTTTTCCACATCCGGTGTGGCAATCCCAATATGATTTAATCGACCAATCATCACACTCTTCCCTTTTACAACGGCAAGACAATCACATCGACATGGGGGCGTTTGCCCCAAATGCGCGGGGCCAGTCGGCGAACCGCCTGGCGTACTGCATTTTCGATGGCTAGCTCGTCACCGCGATCGCGCTTTGACATGCCCTGTACCGCGTTTTGTGCCGTATCACACAATTGTTCAATGACTGCGTCAAATCCCTCATCCGGTTCAGCCAGCCCAAAGAGATTAGCCTCAGGCCCGGAATGAACGCGCCCGGCGCTATCTACGGCCAGCGCCACGCTAATGGCCCCGGCAAAGGCCAGCTTTTTACGCTCACGCAAAGCGCCGCCATCGGCGGGGGTTAAGATATCCCCATCACGATGAATGCGCCCGGCCGGCACTTCATCTACCAATTCCGCGCCCTCTTCCGACAATTTGATCATATCGCCATTGCGCGGGGCAAAGCCGTGCGCCACCTGTAATTCCTGTGCCAGTTTGGCGTGTTCGATCAAATGGCGACGCTCCCCATGCACCGGAATCGCAATTTTTGGCCGCGCCCAGGCATACATCTGGCGCAGTTCATCCCGGCAAGGGTGGCCGGAGACATGGATATGGCGCTCTTTTTCACCAATCACATTTACCCCGGCACTGGCCAGGGCATTTTGTAGGGCAAAAATAGACTTTTCATTGCCCGGAATGACCCGCGAGGAAAACAGCACGCTGTCTCCCGGGCTCAGCTTCACATGGCGGTGGGATCCGCTGGCAATACGCGACAGGGCGGCGCGGGGTTCACCCTGACTGCCAGTGCATAGATACAGCACCTTGTTGCGCGGCAAGGCGGCCGCTTCTTCTTCATCAATAAACGGTTTGGCATTGGCAAACAGACCCACATGACGCGCCGCGCCCATCATGCGGTGCATGGAACGACCAACCAGACATACCGTACGGCCGTTATGTTCGGCGGCCTCGACCGCGGTTTGCAAACGCGCCACGTTGGAGGCAAAGGCGGCAACGGCAACGCGGCCTTCCTGTTCGCCGACCAGCTTGATCAACTCGTCCCGGACCCCGGCTTCGGAACCGGCCTCGCCCTCGGTAAAGACATTGGTGGAATCGCACACCATGGCCAGAATGCCTTCTTCGCCCGCCTTGATCAGGGCCTTTGCATCGGTGGCCTCACCAATCAGCGGATCAGGGTCGATCTTCCAGTCCCCGGTATGCAGGATCAGCCCCGCCGGGGTACGGATCAGCAAGGCATTGGGTTCGGGGATGGAATGGGTCAGCGTCACCATATCCATTTCAAACGGCCCCAGCGAGATATGCCCGCCAAGAGGAATTTCATGCAGGGGCACCTCGTCCAACAGGTCGGCTTCGGCCAGACGGTCGCGCACCAGATACATGGTAAAGGGTGTGGCATAAACCGGGGCGCGCAAATCAGGCCAAAACGCCGCCAGCGCGCCCATATGATCTTCGTGGGCATGGGTCAGGATAATGCCCAGCAAATCATCTGCCCGTTCGGCAATGAATTGCGGGTCCGGCATGATCACCTCTACCCCGGGGGTGGTGGTATCACCAAAGGTTACACCCAGATCCACAATGATCCATTTCTCACGCCCTTCGGGCCCAAACCCATACAGGTTAAGGTTCATGCCGATCTCGCCAGAGCCCCCCAAGGGTACAAAGACAAGACGGTCTTTACGGTTTGCAGAACTCAAATTTTACCTCGATTACGTTCAAATATGTCCAGAAGACCACGCACCGTCAGATCAGAGTCAAAGCGCTCTATGGTCTCTGATGCGCCGGAGAACAGCGGCGACACCCCACCGGTGCCGATCACCGTCAGTGGCTCGTCATATTCGCTTTTTATGCGTCGTACCAGCCCGTCGATCAGTCCCACATAGCCCCAGAAGATGCCGGATTGCATGGCGGTGACCGTATTGGTGCCGATGGTCTTTTTGGGTTTTTCAATGGCAATACGTGGCAATTTTGCCGCCGCATCATGCAAGGCCTGCAGGGCCAGATACATGCCAGGTGCAATAGAGCCGCCCAAAAATTCGCCCTTGGCCGAGATCAGGTCAAAGGTGGTCGCGGTGCCGGAATCGACCAGCAATAACGCCCCGTCAATAAAGGTTCTGGCCCCGGCGGCATTGACCAGCCGGTCGGCCCCCACTTCGCGCGGATTATCAATCACTGCCACCACGCCAATATCCAGATCGCTTTCGCCCACCACCATGGGCTCGCACTTCAGATAGCGCCGCGCCAGATTGCGCATATGAAACAGCGATTGCGGCACCACGGTGGAGATGATGCAGGCATCAATATCGGACAGTCTCAGATTTTCCATGCCCAGCAATTGATGCAGCCAGACCGCATATTCATCGGCGGTGCGCGAGGTTTCGGTGGCGCTGCGCCATTGGGCGCGCCATTTATCACCATCATGCACCGCGAAAAGCGCATTGGTATTGCCGCAATCAATCGCCAAAAGCATTATGAACTCTCCCGATCGGCAAAGAAAACTTCACCAGCACTGATCTCAATGGACCGGCCTGAGTTTTGACGCAAGACCAAAGCGCCCTCTTTGGACAGGTCTTCAAAAATGCCCGTCTCGCCCGAACTGGTTGTTATTGATTGGCCAAGCCCATGGGCGCGGGACAGCCACGCCGTGCGCAAGGAGGCAAACCCCTGGTCCTGCAATTCAAGACGCCAGCGTTCAAAAGCGTCGATCAGTTTACTCAAAACCACATCCGGGCGGGGCACTGTGTGGCCCCTTTTAAGATGATCCCCCAGCGCGGTGGCTGGATATGGCAGACCATCCGGGGCCGTGGCCAGATTGATCCCGATGCCGATGGCGATCCAGTGTCCACCATGGGGCGAGGCCCCCGATTCCAACAAGATGCCGGCGATTTTTGCACCATCCAACAAAATGTCATTGGGCCATTTGATCGCCAACGCATCGGGATTTCGCACAAAGGATGACAGGGTATCGCTAACCGCCAATGCCGCCGCAAAGCCCAATTGCGCCGAATGCCATAATGGCCCCGTCCAATGGTAAAGGCCGGTTGCCGCCAGATTGCCCACCGGGCTTTGCCAGTGCCGCGCACGGCGCCCCCGGCCATGGGTCTGGCGATCCGCAAGGATCCATAACGGGCCGGTTTCACCGGCCACGCCCCGCCGCTTGGCCTCTTCATTGGTACTATCCAGCGTGGGATAGTGTTTGATGGGAATGAATGACTTTTGCATGCCAATCACACGATGCCGTCATACCGATGAAAATCGGTATCCAACTCTTTTTTAAGAGTTCCAGAGCTAAAAACTGGACCCCGGTTTTCACCGGGGTGACGGACGAAACCCAGTGAGAACACCTTACTTTTATCAAGCAAGCTACAGGATAAGCATACCTGAATTTTTCGCGTCACCTAAAAAAGGCTGGCCGAGGCCGCCTGTGCCCAGCGTTCCAGCGCAGGCAGCAACCAGACCGCGCCTGGTAGCATAAAAAATGCCGCCACCCCGGCCGTCAGAGGCAAGACAAAGGCCGGGGTAACAAAGCTGGGTCCCGGATCATCAAACCACATGATTTTGACAATGCGCAGGTAATAAAATGCCCCCACCACGCTAAGCACAGCCCCATAAATGGCCAGCCAGAGAAGGCCGCCATCCACCGCCGCCAGGAAAATATACAATTTCCCAAAAAAGCCAGCCAAAGGTGGCAGGCCGGCGATGGACCAGAGCAACATGCTGAAGCTAAAGGCCAGACCGGGGCGGCTTTGCGACAGGCCCGCCAGATCATCAATGTTCTCTACCATGCCTTCGCTTTGGCGCATGGCCAGAATGCACGCAAACATGCCCAATGTGGTGATCAGATAAAGCCCCATATACAGCAACAGCGCTTCCAGACCACGCTGGCTGCCCGCCGCCAGAGCGATCATCGCATAGCCCATATTGGCGATGGAGGAATAGGCCATCAGGCGCTTGATATTGCGCTGCATGATCGCGCCGAAATACCCCACCGTCATGGACAGCACACTAAGCGCCACCAACACCTGTTGCCATTGCACCATCATGTCGGCAAATGGCCCCAGCAGCAGACGGGCAATCAACACAATAGCGGCAAATTTTGGTGCCGAGGCAAAGAACGCCGTTACCGGAGTTGGCGCGCCCTGATAAACGTCCGGTGTCCACATATGAAATGGCACCGCCGAGATTTTAAAGGCCAGACCGCTGAGGACAAAGACAATGCCGACCACCAGGCCCATGGAGGCATCCAGTTGGGCCGCATCGGCAATGCCGGCAAAACGCGTGGTGCCGGCAAAGCCGTAAATCATTGACATGCCATAAAGCAGAAGGCCGGAGGACAGTGCCCCCAGCACAAAATATTTCAACCCGGCTTCGGATGCCCGCAAGGAAGAACGGTTAAAGGCCGCCAGCACATAAAGCGACAGGCTTTGCAGTTCCAGCCCTACATAAAGCGTCAGCAGATCATTGGCCGAAACCATGATCATCATGCCCAAGGTCGCCAGCAAAACCAGAATGGCATATTCGTATTTGATTATCTTTTCGATCTGCAAAAAGCCCGCGCCAATGACCAGTACCAAGGCCGCCGATAACAGGATGGCGGTTTTGGCAAACAGCGCCAGCTTGTCCAAAATCAATGCGCCGCCAAAGACTTGTGCCGGTTCAGCGCCTGCTGATTTCAGCCCGAAAACCGCCGCGCCCACCAGGACCGCCACGCTAATCCAGCTAATCAGATTGCTGGCCCGTTCGCCCCGCATGGCCCCGCCCACCAGAAGCAGAAGCGCCGTTACGGTCAGCGCCACTTCGGGGCCGATGGATGAGAGATTGGACATAAAGGATGTCATCACGCCGTCCTATTGCATGGCCGGTGCAATGGTGGCGATGTGCTCAACAAGCGCCTCCACAGCCGGTCCGGTAAAATCGGTTACAAGAGAGGGCCACAGCCCGAATAAAATAGTGATCACCACCAAGGGGGCAAAGGTAATCACCTCGCGCCGTACCATATCATTAATATCATTCAGCTTGGGATTGGTGATGGTGCCATAAACCACACGCTTATACAGCGTCAGGGCATAAACCGCCGACAGGATCACCCCAAAGGCGGCCCCAAAGGCAATCCAGCTGTTGACCAGATAACCACCGATCATGGTCAGAAATTCACCAATAAAGCCAGAGGTGCCCGGTAGGCCCACATTGGCCATGGTGAACAGCATAAACACCGTGGCATAGACCGGCATGCGATGCACCAGACCACCATAGGCAGCAATCTCGCGGGTATGCATGCGGTCATAAATCACGCCGACGATCAGGAACAAGGCCCCCGAGACGATCCCGTGGCTGATCATCTGGAACATTGCACCCTGTACGCCGATCACATTCATCGAAAAAATGCCGATGGTGACAAAGCCCATATGGGCCACCGATGAATAAGCAATCAGCTTTTTCATATCGGTTTGGCGGAACGCCACCAGCGAAGTGTAGATGATGGCAATCACCGACAGGGTAAAGATCAGCGGTGCAAAGGTGTGCGAAGCATCGGGGAACATGGGCAATGAAAAGCGGATAAATCCATACCCTCCCATTTTCAAAAGCACGCCCGCCAGGATGACCGAACCGGCTGTCGGCGCCTGTACGTGGGCATCCGGCAGCCAGGTGTGTACCGGCCACATAGGCATTTTTACTGCGAAAGAGGCAAAGAAGCCTAGCCACAGCCAGGTCTGCATCCCCACCGGGAATTGATAGTCCAGCAATACCGTCATATCGGTGGTACCGGCGGTGAGGATCATTGCCACCACGGCCACCAGCATCAGCACCGAGCCAAGCAGGGTATAAAGAAAGAATTTAAACGCCGCATAGACCCGGTCCGGTCCGCCCCATACCCCGATAATCAGGAACATGGGGATCAGGCCCGCCTCGAAGAAAATATAGAACAGCACGATATCGAGCGAGGCAAACACCCCGATCATCAGGGTTTCCAGGATCAGAAACGCCACCATGTATTCGGTAACGCGCTTTTTCACCACGCCCCAACTGGCAATAAAGCACAGCGGCATCAAAAACGTGGTCAGCACGATCAGCGACAGCGAAATACCATCAACACCCAGATGATAGGACATGCCGCCAAACCAGCTTGCCTTTTCGACAAACTGAAAGCCGGGATCGGCCATGTTGAAATCCATCAGTGCCCAGATGGACAGGCCAAAGGTAATCAAGCTGGTGGCCAGCGCCACGCTGGGGGCATTGCGATCAATAACATCGGCATCTTCGCCCCGGGCGCTGGCGCGAAACACCAACAGGATCAGAGCGCCCACCAGCGGCAGGAAGGTGATTAGCGAAAGAATGTGCGGAAGCGCGTTCATCTTAGTGCCCCCCAACCGGTGTGGAAACCAAGATCCAAGTGACAAATCCCACCAGACCCAACAGCATCACAAAGGCATAATGGTATAAAAACCCGGTTTGCAATTTGGCGATGCGCTTGGCGCTGGCCAGGGTGGTAGCGGCAAAGCCATTGGGACCAAAACCGTCGATCAGGCGTTGATCGCCGGTCTTCCAGAACAGATCCCCCAGCTTGCGCGCGCCGCGCACCAGCACAAAATCGTAGATCTCGTCGAAATACCATTTGTTATACAGGAAGGGATGAACAATATGGCTGTTCGCCGCCAGGCGAGCCCCCAGGCCTTCGTGGGTAATATACATATACCAGGCAATCAAAAATCCGATCAAAGTCACAACAAACGGGGTCCAGGCCACCCAGGTCGGCACATGATGGGCACCGCCCTCGTGTGCCGCCTCACTGGCCACGGCCGCGTGCGTGTTGGCCGCAGTGCCATGTTCAGCCGCCACGGGGACAACTTCCTGAGCAGTCTCGGCACTAGCCTCGATTACCGTGGCGCCGCGCCAGAAATCGGCCTGTTTATCGCCAATGAAATCACTGGCAAACACCACGCCGGCAAAGATCGCGCCGGCTGACAACAGTGCCAGCGGCACCAGCATGGAGCGGGGCGATTCATGCGCGTAGTCCAAAACCTCTTTTGGCCCGCGATAGGTGCCATGGAAGGTCATGAAAATCACCCGCCAGGAATAAAACGACGTCATCAAGGCGGCCACAACCCCAATCCAGAAGGCCTCATACCCAAAGGGCGTGCCGGCCACACCGGCCTCCCAGGCGCCTTCGATAATGGCATCCTTGGAGAAAAACCCGGCAAAACCAAAGTCTGTACCCGGTATCCCCACCCCGGTCAGCGCGATGGTGCCGATAATCATGGCAATCCAGGTCAGCGGCATCTTTTTGGCAATGCCGCCCATTTTGCGCATGTCCTGTTCGTGGTGCATGCCAATGATCACCGAGCCCGCGCCCAGGAATAACAGCGCCTTGAAAAACGCATGGGTAAAGAGGTGAAAAATGGCGGCGTCATAAAGGCCAAGCCCACCGGCCATAAACATATAGCCCAGTTGCGAACAGGTCGAATAGGCGATCACCCGTTTGATATCGTTTTGCACCAGACCAATGGTGGCGGCAAAAAACGCCGTTATGCCGCCAATGACCGTGACAAACAGGCTGGCATGGGGGGCCAGATCAAAGATCGGCGCGGCGCGAGCCACCAGAAATACACCCGCTGTCACCATGGTGGCGGCGTGGATCAGGGCAGAAACCGGTGTGGGACCTTCCATGGCGTCGGGCAACCAGACGTGCAGGAAGAATTGCGCCGATTTGCCCATGGCCCCGATGAACAGCAAAAATGCGATCAGCTCGATAGCGTTAAAGTGCATCCACAAAAACGGGATGCTCTGGCCGGCCTTATCCGGGGCGGCGGCAAAAACCGTATCAAAATCCACCGCGCCAAAGACCGCAAAAATGGTGAAAATACCCAGGGCGAAACCAAAATCGCCCACCCGATTGGTGACAAATGCCTTAATCGCCGCGGCATTGGCCTCGGGCTTTTTATACCAAAAACCAATCAGCAGGTATGAGGCCAGGCCCACCCCTTCCCAGCCAAAGAACATTTGCAGGAAGTTGTTGGCGGTCACCAGCATCAACATGGCGAAGGTAAAGAAGGACAGATAGGCAAAGAAGCGCGCCTTGTGCGGATCCTCGGCCATATACCCCCAGGAATAAATATGCACCAGACACGATACAAACGTCACCACCACCAGCATGACCGCGGTCAGGGTATCCACGCGCAGTGCCCAATTGGCCTTGAAATCCCCCACCGAGAACCAGTTGAACACCTGGATCAGTTGTTCGTGTCCGTCATAGGCCACCGATTTAAAGGCATAAAGCGACAGCCCGGCCGAAAGAATGAGCAGCCCCGTGGTGACCAATTGTGCCACCCGATCGCCTATGATGCGCCCGAACAGGCCGGCAATCAGCGCGCCCAGCAATGGCCCGAAAACAATTATCAGATACATGGCCCGCTCAACCCTTCATCAGATTGATATTTGAGACGGCAATATTGCCGCGATTACGAAAATATACGACCAGAATGGCCAGCCCCACGGCGGCCTCGGCGGCCGCCACGGTCAGCACAAAGAGCGCGAAAATCTGTCCGCCCAGATCATGCAAATGGGTGGAAAACGCTACAAAATTGATATTCACAGATAACAGGATCAGCTCTACCGACATCAAAATGACGATAACGTTTTTGCGATTGACAAAAATGCCAAAAACCCCGGTGGAGAATATAATGGCAGCAACCGCCAGATAGTGAACAAGCCCGATTTCCATCATACTTCCCCTAAAGCCCTTGGCCCGGTTTGACATCAACCAGTTCCACGCCGTCTTCGGCCTTGCGCGCCACTTGCGCTGAAATGTTTTGTCGTTTGATGCCTGGTTTATGAAAGTTGGTCAGCACAATCGCGCCGATCATCGCCACCAGCAGAACCAGACCCGCCGCCTCGATAAAGAAGGCATAATCGGTGTAAAGCACCTCGGAGATGGCGCGCAGATTATCCGTATCCCCGCTGATGGGTGCCTGTCGCAATCCTTCTGCCTTGGTGCTGACATGCCAGCTCGCGCCCAGCACGATCAGTTCGACCGTCAGGATAAAGGCGAGCAGCCCGCCAAGGGGTAGATAATCGGCAAAGCCCTGGCGCAGTTCGACAAAATCAATGTCCAGCATCATCACCACAAACAGGAACAACACCGCCACCGCGCCCACATAGACCATGATCAAAATCATCGCCAGAAACTCGGCCCCCATCAGCACAAACAGGCCGGCGGCGGAGAAAAACGTCATAATCAAAAATAATACCGAGCGCACCGGATTGCGCGCCGAGACCACGCCAAATGCAAACGCAATGGCAGCACCAGCAAAGACGTAAAACGCCACCGCAGGAAGTAAAACGGCCAGATCCATTATGCTCTCCAATGCCTCATGATGTTACCGGTACGGCTCATCAAGTTTGAGGTTTTGTACAATTTCACGTTCCCAGCGATCACCATTATCCAACAGCTTGTCCTTGTCATAGAACAGCTCTTCACGGGTTTCGGTGGCAAATTCAAAGTTCGGCCCCTCGACAATGGCATCTACCGGACAAGCTTCCTGACAGAAGCCGCAATAAATGCATTTGGTCATGTCGATGTCATAGCGGGTGGTACGGCGCGAGCCATCAATGCGCGGCTCGGCCTCGATGGTAATCGCCTGGGCCGGGCAAATGGCCTCGCACAGTTTACAGGCGATGCAGCGCTCTTCGCCGCTGTCATAACGGCGCAGCACATGCTGGCCCCGAAACCGCGGGGATAGCGGGCCTTTTTCAAAGGGATAGTTCAGCGTTGGTTTTGGCCGGAAGAAATAGCGCATCCCCAGCGCAAATGCGCCCAGAAAGTCCAGCAAAAAGGCACTGCGAACAAAGCGAATAACGGCGCTCATCTCAGGCACCCCCTTGCGCAAAAACAACCCAGGCGGACACCAGCACCACTGCGCCCATGGACATGGGCAGAAAAACTTTCCAGCCCAGCCGCATCAATTGATCATAGCGATACCGGGGCACAATGGCCTTCACCATGGCGAACAGGAAGAAGATAAACAGCGCCTTGAAGGCAAACCAGAAGACCGGCGGGATCCACGTAAAGGGTGCCACATCAATGGGCGCGTGCCAGCCGCCAAGGAACAGGATGGTGACCATGGAACACATCAGCACAATATTCAGGTATTCGCCGATCATGAACAGAAGATAGAGGGTCGAGGAATATTCAACCTGATAGCCCGCCACCAGTTCGGATTCGGCCTCGGGCAGATCGAACGGCGGACGGTTGGTTTCGGCCAGCGCCGAAATAAAGAACACCACCATCATCGGCAGCATGACCAGCGTGATCGGCGAAAGCGCAATGCCGTTCCAGTGCCAAAAGCCCCCGGCCTGTGCCTCGACAATTTCGCTAAGGTTCATGGACCCTGCCAGCAGCAAAACCGTAACAATCACAAAGCCAATGGAAACCTCGTAAGAGACCATTTGCGCGGTCGAGCGCAGCGCGCCCAAAAAGGAATATTTGGAGTTGGAGGCCCAGCCACCAAGGATAATCCCGTATACCCCCAGCGATGAAATCGCCAGCAGGTACAAAATCCCAACGTTTAAGTCAGACACCACCCAGCCCGGGGCCACCGGGATCACCGACCAGGCGATAAACGCCATCACCAGTGACAAGAACGGCGCCATGATGAAGATAAACTTATCGGTGCCCGCCGGGATGATGACTTCCTTGAAGGCGAATTTGAGAAAGTCGGCAAAGGATTGAAGAAGCCCAAAGGCACCCACCACATTGGGGCCTTTGCGCATTTGCACGGCGGCCCAGATCTTGCGATCCGCCAACAGGATAAAGGCCAATGAAATCAACAGCACAACCACAAAACCCAAAACTTTGAGCAGTGTCACTACCGTCCAGCCCAGCGTCGTAGTGGTGTCAAACAACATGGTAAAAAAGTCAGCCATATTCCCTACTCCGCCGCCTGCGCTATGCCGACCGCATTCGCCGCACAGGCCGCCATGGTGGCACTGGCCCGGGCAATCGGGTTGGTCATGTAATAATCAGTAATGGGCGAGACAAAGGGCTTGGCCGTCACCTTGCCTGCTTTGCCCAATTTTGCCGGATCGAACGCCGCCGCATCGGGGCGCCGGATGGTAGCGCGCAAAGCGTCCAGGTCATCATACGGCAAAGTGCGTTCCACCACATCGGAAAGGGCGCGGATAATGGCCCAGTCCTCGCGGGCCTTGCCCTTGGGGAAAACCGCCCGGAAGCCGTCCTGCATACGCCCTTCGGTATTGGTATAAAGCGCGTCTTTTTCCGTATAGGCAGCGCCTGGCAGGATGACATCGGCGCGGTGCGCCCCGGCATCGCCATGACTGCCCTGATAGATCACAAAGGCTTTGCCAAGACCGCTCATGTCAATCTCGTCCGCGCCCAGCAGATAGACCGTATCCATTTCACCGGCGCTGGCGGCCTTCAAAATTCCGGCAACATCCTTGCCGCCATTGGAGGGAATAAAGCCAATATCCAGTCCACCAACCCGGGCAGCGGCGGTGTGCAGCACATTAAAGCCGTTCCAGTCTTCGCGCACCACCTTGCATTTGGCCGCCAGTTCGCCGGCGTAGCGCAAAACCTGCGCCCCGTCGGGCCGGGCCAGCGCGCCCATGCCGACAATAATCATGGGCCGTTTGGCTTTTTTGAACTTGGCGGCAAAGCCGCCGCGCTTGCCCGCGAAGGCGGCAATGTCGGCGGGGCCAGTGCCCAGATGTTCATAAGGATAAGTCAGATCGGCGGCCTCGCCGATAACGCCGATTTCGGCCTCGCCATGTAACCAGGCACCACGAATACGGGCATTGATGATCGAGGCTTCCAGCCGCGGATTGGTACCGATCAGCAAGATCGCGTCGGCCTCGTCAATACCGGCAATGCGCGAGTTGAAAATATACCCCTCGCGCCCCTGCCCGCCAATGGCCGCACCATCAACGCGGCAATCCATAGAGGTGACCCCCAAAGAACCCAAAAGGTCTTTCAACGCCTTCATGCTTTCCATATCGCACAGATCACCGGCAATGGCGGCGATGCGTTCCGGATCGCCTTTCAGGCGCTCGGCCACCTTGCCCAGGGCTTCGCCCCAACTGGCTTCGCGCAACATGCCGTTTTCGCGCACATAGGGCTTGTCCAGACGCTGGCGTTTCAGGCCATCCCAGACAAAACGGGTTTTGTCGGAAATCCATTCCTCGTTCACATCATCATGATTCCGCGGCAAAATACGCATCACTTCGGCACCGCGGGCATCCACACGAATGTTGGAACCCACCGCATCCATCACATCAACGCTTTCGGTTTTGGCCAATTCCCATGGCCGGGCATTAAAGGCGTATGGACGCGAGGTCAGCGCGCCCACCGGGCACAGATCAATGACATTGCCGGATAGTTCCGACGTCAGATTGGCCTGTAAATAGGTGGTGATCTCAGCGTTTTCCCCGCGATTGACCAAGCCCAGCTCCTCGACCCCGGCCACCTCGGTAATAAAGCGCACACAGCGGGTGCATTGAATGCACCGGGTCATATTGGTTTTCACCAATGGCCCCATATTCTTCTCGTCCACGGCGCGTTTTGGTTCCTCAAAACGGGTGTGCCCCCGGCCATAGCCCATGGCCTGATCCTGCAAATCACATTCGCCGCCCTGATCACAGATCGGGCAATCCAGCGGGTGATTAATCAGCAAAAACTCCATAACCCCTTCGCGGGCCTTTTTGACCACCGCGCTATCGGTGCGGATATTGGCCGGGCTGCCATCGCGATTGGGGCGCAAATCATTGACCGACATGGCGCAGGACGCCATCGGCTTGGGTGCGCCCACCCATTCGACCAGACACATGCGGCAATTGCCCGCCACCGACAGGCGCTCGTGATAGCAAAACCGCGGAATTTCCGCGCCCGCTTCCTCGCAGGCCTGCATCAGCGTGTAATGGCCCGGAACCTCGATTTCCTTGCCGTCCACATTAACCTTGCGCAGCTCACTCATCGCCCTACTCCGCCGCCACCGCATGGACAGATTTGCCCGCGCGATAGGTGTTGATCTTGTCTTCAATCTCGTGCCTGAAATGTCGGATCAGGCCCTGCACCGGCCAGGCCGCCGCATCGCCAAGGGCGCAAATGGTGTGGCCCTCAATTTCCTGGGAAACGTCCAGCAACATGTCGATCTCGGCCATTTCAGCCTTGCCTTCGCACATGCGGGTCAAAACCCGCCACATCCAGCCCGTACCTTCGCGGCACGGCGTGCATTGGCCACAGCTTTCATGCTTGTAAAAATAGGCCAGCCGCGTAATGGCGCGCACCATATCGGTGCTTTGGTCCATAACGATCACCGCAGCGGTGCCAAGGCCGGATTTATGCTCTTTAAGGGCATCAAAATCCATCAACACATCATCGCAAATGTCTTTGGGCAGACACGGCACGGACGAACCGCCGGGGATAATGGCTTTCAGATTATCCCAGCCGCCAATAACGCCGCCAGCGTGCTTTTCAATCAGGGTTTTTAGCGGGATCGACATTTCTTCTTCGACATTGCACGGCGTATTCACATGCCCCGAAATACAAAACACCTTGGTGCCCGCATTGCCGGGACGGCCAAAGCTGGCAAACCAGCCCGCACCGCGGCGCAAAATGGTCGGCGCAACGGCAATACTTTCGACATTATTAACCGTGGTCGGACAGCCATAAAGCCCGGCATTGGCCGGGAATGGAGGTTTTAAGCGTGGCTGGCCCTTTTTGCCCTCCAGGCTTTCCAACAACGCGGTTTCCTCGCCACAAATATAGGCCCCGGCACCATGGTGCAGATAAAGATCAAAATCAAAGCCAGACCCACAGGCGTTTTTACCGATCAATTTCGCCGCATAGGCCTCATCAATGGCTTTTTGCAGGGCAATGCGCTCATCAATATATTCGCCGCGCAGGTATATATAACAGGCATTGGCACGCATGGCGAAAGAGGCAATCAGACAACCCTCGACCAATAAATGCGGATCGTGGCGCATAATATCCCGGTCTTTACAAGTGCCGGGTTCCGACTCGTCCGCATTGACCACCAGATAGTGTGGGCGATCCTTGACCTCTTTGGGCATGAAAGACCATTTCAGCCCCGTAGGAAAGCCCGCGCCGCCGCGCCCGCGAAGGCCCGACGCCTTGATCTGTTCCACAATCCAGTCATCACCCAGCGCCATAAAATCCTTGGTGCCGTTCCAGGCCCCACGCTTTTTAGCGGCCTCAAGACCCGGGTCATGCAAGCCATAAAGATTGGTGAAAATGCGATCCTTGTCGTCAAGCATCATTGCCGCCTTTGTTAGCTTGTGTATCTTTCCAGCTCAAAAACATCACTGCCGCGCCCGCAATCACCAGCACAACCACGCCCGCATGGATCCATGTGTCCACTTTGGTCACGAAATACCCCACCGCAATGCCGCCCAGCACCAGCACTTCGGCTAGGGTGATCAGCGCGATCAGAATTTGATTGTCGCTCATTTTGGCGGGGGATTCGGGTGCGTCTTTGATCACTTGCCAGCCCCCTTCTTCGGCGCAGCCTTTTTAGGCGCAGCCTTTTTCGCTACCCCTTTTTTAGCCGGTTTCTTGGCGGCCTTGGGTGCATTGGGAATGCTTTTCAGCGGTTTGGCCCGTGAGCCGTTATAAAGCGATTTATCGCTTAACGTCTGCGCGCCGCCTAGCGGCTCGGAGGTATGGCGATCATTTTGCGGCCCCGCCTTTACGTTCCGGCCAGCCGCCAGATCGTCCAGCAATTTTTCCATGCTCGCCTCATCCAGATCCTCGTAATAATGATCACCAGAAGCATTGGAGATTTGCACCATGGGAGCATTCACGCACGCGCCCAGGCATTCCACCTCTTCCCAGGTGAACTTGCCATCGGCAGAAATGGTGTTTTTCTCACCAATGCGCTTTTTGCACACTTTGATCAGCTTTTCCGAGCCACGCAGCATACACGGCGTGGTGCCGCACACCTGGATCAAGTGTTCGCCCACCGGTTCCAGCTTGAACATGGTGTAAAACGTCGCCACCTCCAGCACCCGGATGGGGGCCATCCCAAGACGTTCAGCGACCACGCGCATGGCTGGTTCAGACAGCCAGCCACCATTATCTTTCTGGGCAATCCACAAAAGCGGGATTACGGCCGAGCGTTCCTTGCCCTTGGGATATTTGGCAATCCAGTATTTAGCTTCTTTTTCGCCAGCCTTGGAAAAGGCAAAGCTGTCGGGCTGTTCTTTGGCGAGATGACGTCCGCTCATCGGTCAATCTCCCCAAACACCACATCCAGCGAACCAATAATGGCGGCGATATCGGCCAGCATGTGGCCCTTGTTCAGAAAATCCATAGCCTGCAAATGCATATATCCCGGTGCCTTGATCTTGCACCGATAGGGTTTGTTGGTGCCATCCGACACCAGATAGACGCCAAATTCGCCCTTGGGGGCCTCTACGGCTGAGTACACTTCGCCCTCGGGCACGTGAAAACCTTCGGTATAGAGTTTGAAATGGTGGATCAGCGCTTCCATAGACTGTTTCATCTCGGCACGACGCGGCGGGGCCACTTTGCCGCCGGCTTCCATCACAGGCCCCTTTGGCATTTTGTCCAGACATTGGCGCATGATCTTTACGCTCTCGCGCATTTCCGCCATGCGGACCAGATAGCGATCATAGCAATCGCCATGCTTGCCAATGGCAATATCGAAATCCAGCTCCGAATATACTTCATAGGGTTGCGCACGGCGCAAATCCCACGCCATGCCCGACCCACGAACCATGACGCCGGAAAAGCCCCATTCCAGTGCGTCTTGTTGGCTGACCACCCCAATATCGGCATTACGCTGTTTGAAAATGCGGTTATCAGTCAACAGGCCTTCGATATCGTCCAGTACCTTGGGGAAGGTTTCACAAAATTCGCCAATATCTTCCAACAAATCCGGCGGCAAATCCTGATGAACGCCACCGGGGCGAAAATAGGCCGCGTGCATGCGCGATCCCGAGGCGCGTTCGTAAAACACCATCAGTTTTTCGCGCTCTTCAAACCCCCACAGCGGCGGGGTCAGCGCGCCAACGTCCATAGCCTGTGTGGTGACATTAAGCAGGTGCGATAACAGCCGGCCGATTTCACTGTACAGCACCCGGATGAACTGGGCCCGGCGTGGTACCTCTACCCCGGTCAGTTTTTCCACGGCCAGACAGAAGGCATGCTCCTGATTCATCGGGGCCACATAATCCAGCCGGTCAAAATACGGCATGGCCTGCAAATAGGTCTTGTATTCAATCAGCTTTTCGGTGCCGCGATGCAAAAGACCAATATGCGGGTCCACCCGTTCGACCACTTCGCCATCCAGCTCGACCACCAGACGCAGCACCCCGTGCGCTGCCGGGTGTTGCGGACCAAAGTTAATGGTGAAATTGCGGCCTTCGGTTTCGACTTCCAACTCAGCCATCAGCCCGCCTCGCCTTCTTTTTTATCCGCTTCATCCAGCACATATTTCGCCCCTTCCCATGGGCTCAGATTGTCGAAATTGCGAAATTCCTGGGTTAAGGACACCGGCTCATAAATCACCCGGCGCTGTTCCTCGTCATAGCGGCATTGCACATGACCCGAGAGCGGGAAATCCTTGCGCAAAGGATGCCCCTCAAAGCCATAATCCGTAAGAATACGGCGCAAATCCGGATGACCGGAAAAGAGGATGCCAAACATGTCAAAGGCTTCGCGCTCGTTCCAGTTGGCCGCGGGGTATACATCCACAACGCTGGGTACGGCACCACCCTCTTCCACTTTAACTTTTACGCGCAAACGCATGTTTTCCCGCATAGAAAGCAAGTGATACACGACATCAAAACGGCGCGCCCGGCCCGGATAATCCACACCGCATATATCAATCAGGGTTTCAAAACGGCACTGACTGTCATCGCGTAAAAAGGTCAGGATTTTGACGATCTGTTCTGCATGGGCATTCAGTGTCAGCTCTTCATGGCTGACCGAACTGCCGGTCAGGGCCGTACCCAGTTCGGCCAACAGATAGGCCTCAAGATCGGGAATGGACTTACTCATCGAATAATATCCCCTACGCGGCGGATCTTCTTTTGCAATTGCAAAATGCCATAGACCAGCGCTTCGGCGGTTGGCGGACAGCCGGGCACGTAAATATCCACAGGCACAATGCGATCACAGCCGCGCACCACAGAATAGGAATAATGGTAATAGCCGCCGCCATTGGCGCATGACCCCATGGAGATCACATAGCGTGGCTCGGGCATCTGGTCATACACTTTGCGCAAGGCCGGTGCCATTTTATTGGTTAGCGTGCCGGCCACAATCATCACATCGGACTGGCGCGGGGAGGCCCGCGGCGCAAACCCAAAGCGTTCCACGTCATAACGGGGCATGGCCGCCTGCATCATCTCAACGGCGCAACAGGCCAGCCCAAATGTCATCCACATCAGCGAGCCGGTGCGCGCCCAGGTGATCAATTCATCAGCACTGGCGATGACGAAACCCTTGTCCATCAGCGCATCCGTTACCCCGTCATGAAACGGATCATGCTTTTTGGGGTCATAATAAGGTGTTGCAACGCGCGCAGCACCAAAGGCGGGTACATTGGGGTCGCTCACTGCTCTACTCCCATTCCAGGGCGCCGCGACGCCATGCATACATAAAGCCAATCATCAATTCAGCCAGAAACACCATCATGGTCCAAAAGGCATAGGGGCCAAGGGCCTTCAGATTTACGGCCCAGGGAAACAGAAAGACCACTTCCAGATCGAACACGATGAACAGAATCGCCACCAGGTAAAATTTGACGTCAAATTTCATCCGGGCATCATCAAAGGCCTCGAACCCGCATTCATAGGTCGAAACCTTTTCGCTATCTGGATTTTTGGGAGCCAGAATGACTGGCAACACCATAAACACCAAGGCAATCACAGCGGCAATGGCCAGGAAGATCAGGACAGGAAGATAGTCGAGCAACATCTCGCTCATGGAAGGCTCCGGCGGTTAATACGCGTGGCACAAGGTACGGCGACTCGAAGTCCATGAGCCCCCGCTCTGGAACGCGAAGCTAGAACTGTGCGCGCCTGATGGCAATCACCTTTGCGGGACGTTTTGCCGCGTAAGTAAACTTTTTTCAGCTTCCCAGCCCCCACAGCAATCGCTGACGGCGTTTTTATACTCCAAATCGCCGCCCCAGTGCCCCATTTTCGGCAGAATGTTACGCCGATATAGCCCGGCGGGGGCGCGAAAGAGGTTCAATCATGAAAACGACTCTTATTCCCGCTTTGCTGTGCTTTACGGCGATTGGCACCGCACTGCCGGCAGATGCCAAAAAAACCATTGCCCCCTCCTATGATGTGGATGTTGCCTTTGTGCTGGATACCACCGGCTCCATGTCTGGTTTGATTGAAGGGGCCAAACAGAAAATCTGGTCAATTGCCAATGACATAGCCGATACGAGGCACGGTCAGCAGGGGCGCATTCGCTTTGCGCTGATCGGTTATCGAGATCGCGGCGATGCCTATATCACCAAAACCTTTGATCTGACTGACGACATGAATGGCATATACGGTCATTTGCTGGAATTTCGTGCCCAGGGCGGCGGTGATCGCCCCGAATCAGTCAATCAGGCGCTGAATGAAAGCATTGAAGACCTGCAATGGGACCAGAACCCGCAAACCCTGCGCCTGGTCTTTCTGGTGGGCGATGCTCCGCCCCATATGGATTACCAGAACGACGTTCCCTATGCGGTATCTTTGCGCAATGCCCGCAATGCGGACATCATTGTAAACACAGTGCAAGCTGGACGACATGCGGACACATCCAAAGTCTGGCATGAAATTGCCGATCTGGGCGATGGTGAATATCTGGCCATTGCCCAAAATGGCGGCATGCAACAGGTGCACAGCCCCTATGATGACGATATCGAACAGATGCAGCGCGCCATGAACCACACGGTGCTGGGCTATGGTGCCAAGGCGGCGCAGGCCGAAGTGCGCAGCAAGCGCACCCTGGCGCTGGCCGCCCCTG
>WFTT01000053.1 GCA_015485335.1 Robiginitomaculum sp. | reverse complement strand
GCCAAACGGTGATATGGTGTTTTATGGCGGGGCGCTGAACCCTTATAATTACAATGGCATTGGCTATGATGGCAAGCCCAGCGCGCCCCTGGCCCGTATGGACATTGCCCATTTTGACACTGATGGCGAGGTGCGGTGGCGACAGACAAGCGCCCCGCCGGGCATGGATTTTCGCAGCGGGATCTTATGGCAGGGCGCACTGATCACCATTGGCGGTATGAATGAAACCCAGACCGTGGTGGATGCGGTGTACGCTATGCCGTTGCCGCCGCGTCAATGATCGCTTTGCCGGCGTCCAGCACGTGCTGAAAAAATTCATCAATATCGGTATTTTCAACCGCTTCATTGGCAATTAGCAGGCGGATGGAGACCTGACCTTTGATGGTGCCCAGCCCCACCATGGCGGTGCCGCTCTCGTAAAGGCGCTGGCGAATGGCGCGGTTTAGATCGTCCGCGTCCATGCCATTGGGCGCGCTGTGTACAAAATTGATATTAAAGCTCTCGCGGGGCACCAGCATGGCAAGCTCGGGGGTTTTACGCACCACCGCCTCTGCATAGGCAGCCTTTTCCAGAAAACGTTCGATCCGCGCCACAAAACCCGCGCGGCCATAAAATTTCCATGATAAAAATAGCTTTAATATATCCACATGACGGCCACATTGCAGCGATGTTGCGCCCAAATCCGCCGGACGCTCATTATCTTCCCCCCGGAAAATATAATCATCATTACCGCTATTGACGGTGGCCTGCAAAATTCCGGCGCGATTATTGATCAGCAGGAAATTGCATACCATCGGGATGCCGTGCATTTTGTGAAAATCAAAGGTGAAGCTGTCGGCCTGATCCAGGCCGGACAGGTATTGGTCACTCAACTCTTCCGAAAGAAAAACCGTACCGCCCCAGGCGCCGTCCACATGCACCCACAAATCCAGGCCCAGATGATCACGCAGGGCACAAATGTCGCCGACCGGGTCATAGGCCCCGCGCACGGTGGTTGCCGCTGTGGCACCAATGAAGAACGGGATTTTGCCTGCATTTCTGGCATCAAGAATAGCCTGTTCCAGTGCATCCAGACGCATGCGTCCGTGATCGTCCACCGCAATTTTGATCAGATTATCAGTACCAATGCCCAAAAGATTAGCCGCCTTGTCCATCGAGTAATGCGCCTCGGCATTCACAAAGGCGACCAGCGGCGGTGAGCCAAAAAGGCCATCGCGCTTGGCGGTTTGCATCACCAGATTGCGTGCCGCCATCATGGCCACCAGATTGCCATTGGATGAGCCCGTGGTCATCTGCCCTTCACCATTATGGAAGCCGGCCAGGCTAAGAAATTCATCAATCAGGTATTTTTCCATTTCGGTAGAAACCGGTGCGGATTCAAATGTACAGGCCGAGGTGTGAGCGATGGTGCTGATGATCTCGCCGATCATGGCAGGCAGGTTGGCATCGGCCCACATGCGGTTCCAGAACTGTTTATGGCCCGTTTTAACCGCATATTCGAGATAGGTTTCCACCCAGTCAAAAAGCGCATCATAGCTTTGTGGCCGGTCAGCGCGCCCCAAAGCCAGTTTTTCTCGCAAAGCCGCTGGGCTATGATATGCCACCACCGGGCCATCATTTTGTGTATTTCGATAACGCTCCATCACCTGAAAAAGGCGGTCAAATACGTCATGCTCGGTCATGTCTGATGTGCTCGCATATGAGTTCGGCCCCTAGAGTATCAGCCATGACAACTTTTCCAACCCGGCCAAACTGAACAAGTTTAGATGCGTAACTATAAGTATATTTTTCATTATTTTTGATCTCAGGAAGCTTAATTGTAACGATTCGCAATATTCGCCCTGAAGTGTTATCGTGACCCTACGGGGAGGTTTCGGGGTGAAATATCGGGGTAAGATCCGCGCGCGGCGGACAGGGAATGATCGCCTACCATGGCATTTGCGATCAGACCAATACCGCGGCCGGTCGATGCAATTTCATTTTCTGGGGCGCAAAGCGGCCGCCCTGGCCGCCGGGGAGCTGCGCCATAAAGACCCGCTGGCCTCTGCCGCGCTGGGAATCAGCCGGGCGCAAAAGATTGCCCTGGCAGGTGCTTTGTTTCTGATAGCAGGCCTGACCTGGGTCGCGCCAGTGGCTACGGCTTTGGCTCTACACCATGCCTTGTGGGCTTTCTTTGCGGCCTCGATCGCGTTTCGCGCATTTTTGCTGATGCTTTCATCGCCACCCATAAAGTTTGCCGCTTTGCCCAAAGACCAGGACTTGCCGCTCTATACGCTTCTCATCCCGCTATATAAGGAAACCGAAGTTCTGGGTGATTTATGCAAAGCCATTGAAACGCTCAATTACCCCAAGGCCAGGCTGGATATAAAATTACTGCTGGAGGCCGATGACAAGGACACCATCCGCGCGGTCAGGAACGTTCAGTTAGGACCGGCATGGGAAATCCTGATCGTGCCCCCCGTTGGACCCCAAACCAAACCCAAGGCCCTAAATGCCGGCTTTGCCCGGGCCCGCGGCGAACTGGTGACTATTTATGATGCCGAAGATCGCCCCCACCCCGACCAGTTACGCCATGCGGTGCGGGCCTTTGCCGAAGACGCAAAGGGCAATCTTGGCTGTGTGCAGGCCCCGCTGGGTTATTATAATGCGAACCAGAATTGGCTGACCCGCCAGTTTGCGCTGGAATATGCGGCCCATTTTCAGGTGCTGGTTCCGGCCATGGCGTGCCTGGGCCTGCCCTTTCCCTTGGGCGGTACCAGCAATCATTTTCGCGCTTCTGCTTTGCGGGCTGTGGGGGCCTGGGATCCATATAATGTGACCGAGGACGCGGATCTTGGCTATCGCCTAGGGGCCAATGGCTGGCGTCTGGGCACCATAACACCACCCACTCGCGAGGAGGCCACCGCCCGGCTTGGCCCTTGGCAAGGCCAGCGCTCACGTTGGCTAAAAGGCTATATCCAAACCATTGGCGTGCATATGCGCCGTCCCGCCCCCCACAACGCTTTGGCCGGTGCACTTTCCATGATGATCACTCTGGGTACCGCCGTTTTTGCCGCCTTGGGCCATGCCTTGTTTTCCATGTTCATGCTGGGGGTTTTATTGCTGGCCCCATGGACAGGAACCCTGCTCGCCCCCGTTGATTATGGTCTGGCATTGGCCGGCCTGCTGGTCGGTATGGCGATGCTGGCCCTGGGGGCCAGACGCGCCCATCTGGCCTGTACGCCATTGGATTTACTGGGAGCGATCCTGTATTGGCCCTTGCAAAGTTGGGCCATGGCCAAGGCCATATTGGATCTGGTTAAACGCCCGTTTTACTGGGAGAAAACGCGCCATGGCCTTTGCCCCAAAACACACGATGTGGGCTCCGGCCTTGATAACCGCAGCTGAACGCACAAATATAATCCTATGACCCTGACGATTACCCTAAGTGTTCTTGCAATTGCTGCCGCCATTTTTGCGCTGGGCGTTTGGCGCGACAGTATCCCGCGCGAACCGGGCAACCCCACTCTCTTCAGCTGGAAACCGGTTTACATGCTGGCGCTGGTGGTGGGTATTTTAATGCTGGTGCATATCGCCAATATGTTTGGCATCCACACCGGCAAATTCCGGGGCAAATTCTGAGTAATTGACTTTATGCCTTTTTAATGTGACCAACATCACATCTTGAGGAGATAAGCCAATGTACACGCGCAACCGCTCGTAACCGGCAAAGACGAAACGAGGGCATTTGATGCCCAAAATTTCTTTATCTCTCTCAAGGACAATCAAAAATGCAACGATTAAATGGCAAGACCTGCCTGATCACCGGGGCTGCGCGCGGTATTGGCGAAGCCATCGCCCAGGCCTTTATCGCCGAGGGTGCCCAGGTTTACGTAACCGACATCGACGAAGAGGCTGGCCGCCAAACCGCGCGGGATTTAGGGGCAGAATTTATGAAGCTTGACGTGGCCAGCGAAGCGAACTGGTTCACCATCGCCAAAGCCGTGCCCGCCTTGGATGTGCTAGTCAATAATGCCGGCATTACCGGCTTTGAAAACGGTGCCATCAACCATAACCCGGAACACGCATCGCTGGCGCATTGGCGGGCGGTACACGCGGTGAATACCGATGGCACGTTTTTGGGCTGCCGTTATGGCATTGCGGCCATGCGCGGTCGGCCCTCAGGCTCGATCATCAATATTTCGTCCCGGTCGGGTATGGTGGGCATTCCGGCTGCGGCGGCCTATGCGGCCTCCAAGGCGGCCATTCGCAATCACTCCAAAACCGTAGCGCTTTATTGCGCGCAAAATGGCCTCAACATTCGCTGTAACTCTATCCACCCGGCGGCCATCCTCACCCCCATGTGGGAACCCCTGCTAGGAGATGGGCCGGACCGCGAAGCACGCATGAAAGCTTTTGTTGCCGATACGCCGATGCAGCGCTTTGGCACGCCCGAAGAGGTGGCAGCATTGGCGGTATTGCTGGCCTCGGACGAGGCGGCCTATATCACCGGATCAGAGCTGACCATTGATGGTGGCTTGCTTGCCGGTTCGGCGGCCACACTGGGATAAAGAAACGGGCGGGGAAAAGCAAAGGGGCGTTAAGAACTTTTGCTTTTTCCTGTCAGCGCCCCGTATCTGTGATAGAAAGTCCCGCATAAACATAAAAATAATTGGGGACAGAAAAATGATCCTGCGCCGCGTCATCAAACATTTCCGCCATCAGGAATGGACCGCTATTTTTCTCGACTTCCTAATCGTCGTGGTCGGAGTTTTTGTCGGCTTGCAGGTCAGCAATTGGAATGCGGCGCGGGTGGATCGGGCTGACGAGATCATATTCCTAGGCGCCTTACATCAGGATGTTGTCGAGGCGGAGCGCATATCCAAGCGAATACTGAACATGCGGCTCGCACGCTTTAATGATCTTGAAGAAGCGGTAGATATTCTTTTTGAGCGCACGCCTTGGCGGGAGCTTAGTAATAAAGAATGTAATGGGATTGGTAATTCCCATGTAGCGGGTATTATTTGGACTGACCTGCCGTCTTTAAGCGGATTGCGCGATGCCGGGCGCACTGGAATTATTCGCGATGACGTTCTCGTGCAAAACCTTGCGACCTTGATGCAAAGACAAGATGCCATGGATAAAATCATTGAAGCCGTCAAGGTAGTGACTGTTGATTTGCCCCGTGCGCACCCTGATTTATTTAAAATTACACCGGTCAAAATTCCGCTTGGTACAGAAATAGGTCAAACCGAATATTATACGGCTTTTGTCTGCGACGGCAAAAAGCTTCAACAAAATCGCGCCGCCATGAACGCTTTGGCGGTCAATATCGAAGCCTATGACGGGGTCGTTAACCTTGTTGGGGTCAAGCCTTGGGCAGAACAAATCAATGCCGTCCACGAACGGCTAGATAAAATCCTCGGCCTCACCCACACAAATGAAGAGCAAACCCCATGATCTTACGCAGCGTCATAAAACATGTCCATTTTCCTCCCACGCGCCAGCGGGGGAGGTGGGCCCGAAGGGCTCGGAGGGGGTCGCCGAGTGTCTGCGAGGCCAAAAATGTGTCAGGTAAACTTTATAACACGCAGGACTGCGCGCAAAACCCCTTCGCCTACGCCGTGCTTCGGCACTTCCCCCGCTTCGCGTGGGAAGTAATAGTGTGTGGAGCCACCCGATGATCCTGCGCCGCGTTATCAAACACTTTCGCCATCAGGAATGGACCGCGATCTTTCTTGATTTCCTCATCGTCGTGGTCGGGGTTTTTGTCGGCTTGCAGGTCAGCAATTGGAATGCAGAGCGCTTAGAGCGAACGCAGGAACGTGATTATCTTATACGGCTATATGGTGATTTTGTTGAAAGTATTAATGGCCAAACCCGTGATTTGAATTTTCTCACTCAACAATTGTCCGATCAGGCGGCAATCTTGAAATCTCTGGATGCCTGCAATGTGGTGCCCGAAGATGAGGCGGCTTTTCAGCGCGGTATTAATACGCTTGGCTATATAAATCCGCCGCGTATTTTCCGCCGCACTGTGGACGAGATGGTCGCCGCCGGGCGCACTGACATCATCCAAAATCAAGCCTTAAAAGGTCGGTTGTCTGGCATTATCGCGCTTGTAGAATGGCGGGGTAACAGCTTTACTGAATCGGTCTCCCGTACCACTGAACATTACCGCTATATTATCGAGGAAGAAGTGCGTTACGATTTAGCACGCAAATATTCTGACCCCTTTTTGGGAGAATTTGTTGGCGTTGATTTTGATATCCAGGCATTGTGCCAGTCGCCACAAATAGCGCGCGCCATTTCTGCGATTAGCTATACGACGCTTGAGCGTCGAAGAGCGTATGAACCTGTCTTGCAACAATACAAAGACTTCCTTCCAGTAATCGTCGATGAGCTACGTTCACGTTGGGCAATAGACATAGAACAAACAGTAAAGTCGACGCCATGATCTTATGCTGTCTTAAAAACAAAGCCCGCCAACGTGCGACTGGACACCGATTTTCATCGGTGTGACGATGAGGCATGGAAAAAGCGCCATCCGCATCCACCATCGACCATGACATCTACGCCCCGGTGCTGGAGGTGCTGGAGAAGAGCCGCGATAATGTTTATCTGACCGGGCGGGCTGGCACCGGCAAGACCACCTTGTTGAAAAACTTTGTGTCGCGCAATGCTGAGACCACGGCGGTGCTGGCCCCCACGGGCATTGCGGCAGTGAATGCCGGCGGACAGACGGTCCATTCGTTTTTTCGCCTTCCCCCCCGCCTGATCGAGCCAAAAGACGTCAAGCGCATTCGCTATGCGCGGGCGCTTCGGGTCATTGAAACCCTGGTGATCGACGAGGTCTCGATGATCCGGTCCGATGTGATGGCCGCCATTGACCGCTCCTTGCGGATAAACCGCGATATTGATGCACCCTTTGGCGGGGTGCAAATGGTGCTGGTGGGGGACCCATACCAATTGCCGCCGGTGATTGAGCGGGGTCTGGAGGGCTATCTGGAAGAAACCCATGGGGGCAGTTATTTCTTTTCGCCGCCCGCCTTTCGCGAGGGTGGTTTTCAACTGATCGAGCTGACCAAAGTCTTTCGCCAGTCCGATCCGGTATTTCTGGATATTCTGGCCGGGGTGCGCCGCGGCGATCTGGATCCGGAACAGATGGAGATCTTATCAGATCAGGTCTCATCGACAGATCCGGTGACCGCCAGCCAGACCCATGTGGTACTGACCGGCACCAATAATGCCGCTTTTGACATTAATCACCGCCGCCTTCAGGCTTTGCCCGGCAATGCACAGGCCTATGAGGCCCGCATTAGCGGCGAATTTGATCCCAAATTATTCCCCACCGAAGCGCCGTTATACCTGAAAGCCGGGGCGCGGGTGATGATGTTGAAAAACGATCCGGACAAGCGCTGGGTCAATGGCACCTTGGCCACGGTGCTCAGCACTTCGCCTAAACAGTTAAAGGTCGAGATTGAGGGCATTGCTCATGAGGTGGAACCGGCCAGTTGGGAGCGCATCCGCTATGGCTTTGATGAGGAAAATTCCGCTCTGAAAAAAGAAACCGTCGGGGCCTTTAAACAGTTTCCGGTGCGCTTGGCCTGGGCGCTGACTATTCATAAGTCCCAGGGCCAGACGCTGGACAAGGTCTATGTGGATTTGCGCCGTGGCCTGTTTGCCCATGGCCAGGCCTATGTGGCGCTCAGCCGGTGTCGCACCCTGCAGGGACTGGCCCTGTCGCGCCCCCTAAGCCCGCGTGATCTTAATATTGATCGCCGGGCGCTGGCCCTGGGGCGATTGTGTGATGTGCAGGAACGCGAAGGCTGTCGCATGGCGGTGCTGGATAGCTGATGACGGCGGGGTCATGATGATTGGCGAAGCCCTGACCTTGCGCTTTGTCATATCCAGTTTCATTATTCTGGGTGGCATTGCGCTGGTAATGCTGTTGGCCCCAAAAGTGTGCCAGAATAATGCAATTAAGGTCTGGTGGGGTTGGCACGGGCCATGCAGATAAAAACTTGAACGCTGTAACGCCCTCCCGGCTAAGCGTTTGCTAGCTATGTGACCTATGGCCTTCTGTAAAAAACTACAGAGGGCCTTTTTTTACACATATTGCACGATTACTCCCCAAAGGCTCATTGACCGACCGATAAGAGAACGTATCTTCCAATCTATATCCCATTAGCAGGAGCGTTTACCCATGGGCCTTATCGCCGCCATACGGCGCGAATATCTTTTCATTAGCGGCATGACCGCCACCTTGAAACGGATCAAGCATATTGATCCCAATTCGAACTTTCTGCTGGTTGATGAAATGGAGCAGGCGGCAAAGCGCTATGCCAAAAACACGGCCTTTGTCATGGGGGATCAAAGCTGGACCTATGGCGAGTTTGACGCCTATGCCAATCGCGTCGCCAGCTGGGCCCTGGCCCAGGGATATGGGCCGGGCGACACCATCGCGTTTTTCAGCCACAACCGACTGGAATATGTGGCAATCTGGTATGGCCTGTCCAAAGTGGGAGTGATTGCCGCGTTGCTGAACACGCAATTGGTGGGAAAAAGCTTGGCCCATTGCATTACCGTTGCAGAGTCCAAAGCCATCATTACGGAGCCAGAACTTCTTGACGAGGCGGTCAAGGTGAATGCCAACATGGATACCCCCTTGCCGATTTGGTCTCTGGATGGCCCCGCAACAGATGCACAAGATTTTGATGCGGCCCTGGCCGCCGCTTCGGACCAGCCCCCCGATATCAATATTCGCAAGGATCTGCGCGCCCGCGATGTGGTGCTGAAAATGTTCACCTCTGGCACCACCGGCCTGCCCAAGGCAGCGTTGATTACTCACACCCGTGCACAGCGGTATATGAATACATTTTCCGGTGTGGTGCGTGCCGGTCAGAAAGACCGGATGATTATTGTCCTGCCGCTTTATCATGCCACAGGGGGTATTTGCGGCGTCGGGACATCGCTGCTCACCGGCGGAGCCCTGATCATTCAAAAAGGCTTTTCCGCTTCTCGCTTTTGGGATGAAGCGGTCAGCACCCGCGCCACACTTTTCATGTATGTGGGCGAGCTGTGCCGCTTTTTGGTCAACACGCCTGAAACCCCGGCCGAGCACAAACACAAAATTCGCGCCATGATCGGCAACGGCCTGCGCCCGGATGTCTGGAAGCGGTTTGTCGAACGCTTTGGTATTCATAAGATTGCTGAATTTTATGGAGCCACCGAAGGCAATGTCGGCCTTTTGAATGCTGATGGACAAATCGGCGCCATTGGCCGCGTGCCTTGGTATGCCCGCAAGAGTTTTAACATTGCCTTGGTGAAAATTGATCCGGAAACGCTGGAACCTCTTCGCAATGAAAACGGGTTTTGCATCAAGGCTGGTCTTAATGAGCCTGGGGAGGCCATTGGCTATATTGATCCCTCCGATGCACGCTTTCGTTTTGATGGTTATGGCTCCAAATCCGAAACCCAGAAAAAGCTGCTGCGCAATGTCTTCAAAAAGGATGACCTATATTTTCGCACTGGCGATCTGATGCGTTATGACCGCCATGGCTATTACTATTTTGTCGACCGGGTGGGCGATACCTTTCGCTGGATGGCAGAAAATGTCTCCACCGGCGAAGTGGCCGCCGCCTTTTCCACCTTCCCCGGGGTCAGTCAGAGCAATGTCTATGGGGTCGAGGTGCCGGGCTATGACGGGCGTGCCGGCATGGCCGCCTATGTGCCCGTGGGCGAAATTGATTATGCTGCCCTTTATGCCCATCTGAGCGAACAATTGCCCGTTTATGCGATACCGATTTTTCTGCGTGAACAGCAACAGGCCGAAACCACCAGCACCTTCAAGTTTCGAAAAGTGGATCTGGTTGAAGAGGGCTTTGACCCCGAAAAAATTACAGACCCGCTTTATGTGCTGGATCGCAAAGCAGGAACCTACATTCCCCTGACCAAAACGGTCTATGGGAAAATCCTGTCCGGTAAAATCCGCCTATAGCGCCCATCCAATACGCCACACCTCCTTGTTTAAAAGGATAGTAGATATGGTCCGGCTTTTGCAAAAGCATCTATTGAATGTCCACAATGGAGGTCGCCAATGGCCATCACCCCCGACGATTTACGCTTTTTGGCCTTTACCATGGTGGATCGTCATGGGGATAAGGCGATTTTGCTAGCCGGACAGGCGGTAGATGAAATGCGGGCCCTGGGCGATGAAACCCGCACCGATGCATGGCTCGCCCTGCGCTCGGTCATTGAAGATGCCTTGGATGGGCGTATTGAGCGCGATCAACCCCTGTCCATGCATTGACGCCTGTGGCCGGGGCGCTTAACTGGCATCTATGGACAAGCGCTTCACAGATTTTTTCATCAAAGCCGTCGAACAGTTTTCCCGCGACACACCGGCCCATGCCGTTGCGTTTGCCCGCTCGGCCATTGCCAATGGAAAAGACAATTGGCAAAAACCACCCCCTCCGATCGCCAATGCCCGCGGTGTGCGCATTCCTACCGCCTCAGGGGCCATCACGGCGCGGCTGTATACCCCTTTGGGGGCCGGCGTGGCCCCTGGCCCCGGTTTGATCTTCTTTCATGGCGGCGGCTTTATTGTCGGTGATGTGGCCAGTTATGACAGTGCTTGTCGGCGGCTGGCCGCGCTGTCACGCTTGCGGGTTCTGTCGGTGGATTACCGCCTAGCCCCCGAACACCCGTTTCCAGCGGCCCATGAGGATGCGGAACAGGTGCTGGTCTGGGCGACGCAAAACGCCAAGGACATTGGCATGGATGCAAGCCGACTGGCGGTGGGGGGCGATTCCGCCGGTGGCACGCTGGCCGCCTGGCTCACCCATTTTGCGCGCCAGGAAGGCATCGCTCTTAAAGGCCAGTTTCTGATTTTTCCGTTATTGCAATTGGTGGAAACTAAATCAAAACAACGCAAATCCCCCGATGCGCATTTGCTGGGCAATCAGGCGCTGAACGCAATCCGCAAGCTCTATGTGGCCGGGGCCGATCCGGCGGACCCGCGCCTGTCGCCACTGTTTTGCGAAAATTTCAAAGGATTGCCACCAGCCTTGGTCATAACCGCCGGGCTGGACCCGTTAAAGGCCGAAGGCGGGGCCTATGCTGACAAGCTGGCCGCTGCGGGCGTGAGCGTACAAAAATTGCATTTTAAAGCCATGCCCCACGGTTTTATTTCCCTGACCGGACTGGTGCCGGGGGCCTTGGGGGCCTCAGAGGAAAGCTTTACCCAGTTTGGCAAGCTGATGCAGGGCGTTTAGGGCCTATATTTCAATATGATCGTCAAGGTGGTCGCTTGTCCGGCGATTGCTGTTTTTGCCTGAAACCTGACGGCGGCGACGGTCTGGCCCGCGATAGGCCTGGCGGTCAATAAATTCGCGCGAGGTTTTTAGGGCCGCGCAAACCCTTAAACGCAAACCCTTTGCCGAAATCGGCATGGTTACAATTTCCGTGACACCACAATCGCGCGCTTTTTCAATGGCTTTCTTGGTGCCATTGGTGGCAATCACCACCACCGGCACATCTTTGGCAACCCCGGTGCGACCGCTACGAATGTCGTCCATAAAGTCCAGTAACGATGTGGGGAACAGTTCATCCCCCAGAATAATCAGGCTGGGACCGTTGAAATACATCTGGTCCATTGCCTCTTCGGTATTGGTAGCAAACATGATTTTGCCAAAGCCCATGTCCTCCAGGGCAAACCGGTAAAGCGACATATTTTGTGCCTGGCGCTCCACCAGCAAAACCCGGACATCCGGAAATTGATTTTTTGATGCCATTATCCACCCCTGTGCGCTCTTCGCGTCTCATTATGGATGGAGAACCCTAAGGCCTAATCTTGAAAATCAGGTAAATTAGGTCATGAAACTTCTAATGGTTTGGATAAGGTTTTGGTGCCTCGTCTGACCATCAGGGGTGCGGACAATCGGCACAAAGGCCGTAATGTTCGATCACACTGCGCTTGACGGTAAAACCGGCGGGTTTGTTTTCCTGGCCGGGGCGCGAGCCCTGGACCTCGGTCACATTGGCGCACGATTCACAAACATACAGGACCGCCGCATGGCCGTGCCCGGCCTGGGGACAGGCCACAAACGCATTCAGCGCCTCTACCCGGTGCACCAGCCCCGCCTCCATGAGAAAATCCAGCGCCCGATAGACCGTGGGTGGTTTGGCGCTGGTAGCCGTTTGATCAATTTGCGACAACAAGTCATAGGCCTTAACCGGTGCCCCGGCCTGAGCCACCAGTTCCAGCACCCGACGACGCAAGGGTGTCAGGCGCACCCCGGTCTTGGCACAGTGCCGATCTGCATCTTCCAGAATACCTGGCATGGCGCTCTCCTGTTGCAAGCGAGCTGGGTCAGAAGCCCATAATGGCCCATCACCCAAGGCTATCAGTTTTGCACGCAAAGTCATCACCCTTTGCACGGTTGCCAAGGGGCAGGAGACGACAATGACAGGCGTTACAGAAAAGTCACTTGCTTCGCGTCAAAGCGTTACGTTATTACATCCGCTCTTTATGACCAGCGGAGAGTAAAGCGTGCCTGTGGGATCTGAATTAAAATTCTGGTTGATGATTTCAGCCGGTTTGGGACTGGCCGGACCGGGTCTGGCACAGGATGCCGACAATGCGACCTCCCCGCCGGAACATACCCATGAAGAAACCATAGTCATCACCGCCTCACCGGTGGGGGCCCGCGCCGATGAATTGCTGCAAGGGGTTACGGTAATGAGCCAGGACACGCTGGCCGAAACCGGCGCAGCGGGGCTGGGCGATGTGCTGGACGCCATGCCCGGCATATCCACTTCGGCCTTTGGGCCCGCGGCCAGCCGCCCCATCATACGGGGCCTTGGCGGCGATCGGGTGCGGATGCTGGTCAATGGCGTTGGCATTATGGATGCCTCGACCGCCAGCCCGGATCATGCGGTGGCAGCCGAAGCACTGGAAGCCACCCGCATCGAAGTGGTGCGCGGCCCGGCGGCCATTGTTTATGGCGGCAATGCCATTGGCGGGGTGGTCAATGTGATTGATGGGCGCATCCCCGAAGCCCTGCTTGATGCCCCTTATGAGGGCCGCGTGGTGACGGGGGTAACCTCGGTGGATAATGGCGATGTAGAGGCCTTGCGTCTGCGTACCGGCACCGGGCCGTTGGTATTTAATGCCGAGACGGTGCGTCGCCATGGCGGCGTAGAACACATACCGGGCTATGCCCGCACCAAGACCTTGCGCGCCCGCGAAGGTGATGGCCCGCAGGATCGTTTGCCCAATTCTGATCTGACCTTCAACACCCGGGCGCTGGGTGGATCATATATCGGTAATTGGGGCTTTGCCGGGGTTTCTGTTAAGCGCAGCACCGCCAATTATGGTTTGCCTCAAGAGGCCGCCGCCCGCATAGACATGGCACAAACCCGAATCGATGCGCGCTCGGTCATCGCCTTGCCCACGGCATGGTTGGAACAGTTCAGTCTGGATTTTGGCACCTCGGATTACCGGCATTTCGAACTGGATCAGGGAGCCATCGGCACACGTTTTGACAATCAGGGATGGGAGCTGCGCACCCGGATCAAACAGGCACCAAAGGCCGGATGGTCCGGATCGTTTGGGGCCGATGTTTCGCACAAGACCTTTTCCGCATTGGGTGCCGAAGCATTTTTGCCCAAAACCCGCACCCGTGATGAAGGGGTTTTTATCGCCCAGCGGCGGGATTTTGGCAAATGGGGGCTGGAAAGCGGTCTGCGTCTGGAAACCCGTCACCTTAGCACCGCAACCCGGCAACGCCGCTTTACCGGGACCAGCGCTTCGGTGGGGGCATTTTTGCGCCCCGGTGAACATGCCTTTGTTTCGCTGTCCTTGTCACGAACCGAACGGGCCCCCACCGATATCGAGCTGTTTTCGGACGGACCACATTTGGCGGAAAGCACGTTTGAACATGGCAATCCGGATCTGAAAAAAGAAACCGCCCTGTCCCTGGAAGCCATTGCCCGGTTCCATGCCAGAGGCTGGGAAACCCATATCAATTTGTTCCATACGCACTTTGATGATTTTGTATTTCTGGGCCCGACCGGCGACATTATTGATGGGCTATCCGAATTTGCCTATTTACAGGACACCGCCCGTTTCATGGGCACGGAAATATCGGTGGAACGCCATTTATGGCGCGCCCATAGCTGGAGCCTGCGCAGTGATGCCACCCTGGAATATGTACGGGCCAAAACCAGGCATTTTGGTAATTTGCCGCGCATTCCACCGCTGGAACTTACCGGCGGTTTAAACCTGGTTTCCGACCGGGTATCCAGTCGGGTAGAACTGGTCTGGACAGACAGGCAAAACCACACCGCCGCCTTTGAGACCACCACCAAAGGGTCCAGCATAATCAATCTGAGCACCAGCGTGCAGCCCTTGCGCATGAACGAGCAATTGCATCTGGTTTTTCGGCTCAACAATCTGACCAATGCGGTGCACCGTACCCATGCGTCTTTTCTGAAGGACCGGGTACCCGCCGCCGGACGCTCATTCTCAGCGCGTCTGGTCATGGATTTTTAATACGGTAATATATGACAGTTGCGACACTAGAGCGCGCGGCAACCTGTCCTCTGCATCCCTATCCGCCCAATGGGTATTGTCCGCCCCAACAGTATGAACTGGTCCAGATGGCTGGGCTGACTGTTTAACCGAGGGGATAGGCGATGAAACTTTCAAAAATCGCTATGGTGGCGCTGGCCACCAGTTTTCTAAGTACGGGCGTGGCGATGGCCACGGATTATGGGCCATGGCAGGTGCGAGTACGGGCGCTGGCCGTATTGCCTGATGTAAGCTCAACCATTACGCCCATTGGGGGGCGGGCATCAGTTGATCAGTCTTATGTACCCGAACTCGATATTTCGTATTTCCTGAATGACAATGTTTCCATGGAGTTGATACTGGCCACCACCGATCATAATGTTTCGGCCAAGGCGACGTCACTGGGCAATCTTGATCTGGGCGATGTCTGGCTTTTGCCACCAACATTGTTATTGCAATACCATATGGCCCCCGAGGCGGTGATTAACCCATATGTGGGCGCGGGTCTCAATTACACCATTTCCTATGCGTCCGGCCTGCCCAATGGGTCGCCTTTGGTCAATATTCATTATAGCGACAATGTCGGGCTGGCCCTGCAGGCCGGGGTGGACATTAAAATGAATGATGACTGGTTCTGGAATGTTGATGTGAAGAAACTCTTCCTCAACACCAAGGTTACCATTGATGCAGGCTCTCTTGGCATTGTCAGGGGTAATGTGGATCTGGATCCCTGGATTGTCGGTGTCGGGATCGGCAAACGCTTCTGATCACAATCGTGCACAAAAGGCCGGCCTGTGATGATACAGGTCGGCCTTTTCGTGACCACTAGAAAAATTATCTGCATCTGCGCGGTTGGCAGGCATCGCCCGATCCGTTAAGACGCCCGCTGCACTATCCATTACTCAATTGGGGAATATTATGGCGGACAGCAATACTGGTACGATTGAAACTTCCGGCAATCTGCTCTTTTACAAAAAACCAGAGCCGCTCAACAGCGATGTTCATGGTAATCTGGGCATTACGCCCAATACGGTGAACCCTTTTGCCTTTGCAAAAAATACCCAGCTGGTCCCCATCACAGTTGCCGAATTCGCCGCCGCCGCCCTGTGCTATCCGATTATCTTTGCCGGCACCGATCGCACGCCGGCCGTGGTGATGGGCCTGCAAAAAGATCACAATGCCTATGTGGATGCCGATGGCATGATGCCAGATGGGGCATATGTCCCGGGCTTTCTGCGCCGCTATCCTTTTGTGCCTGCTACCAATAATGGCGATCCGGAAAACCTGATGGTGTGCATTGACCGCGAAGCTTCGGTTATTTCCGATAAGCCGGAACAACCGTTTTTTGTCGATGGCAAACCTTCGGAATTTACCAACCGCGCTATTGAATTTATACAGAATTATGAAGTCGAAACCCAGGGCGCGCGTAATTTCATCAAAGTGATGGATGAGCTGGACCTGTTTGATACCCACGATGTCACCATTCCGCAGCCGGGCCCCGATGGTCAATCAGTTGTACAACAGAAAATCGGTGAATTTGTTGGCCTGTCACAGGATAAGCTGAACAAGCTGCCGGCTGAAAAAGTTGTGGAATTGCGCGATAATGGCGGCTTGCTGGCGATTTATGCGCAAATGATTTCCCAGGCCAACTGGCAACGTCTGGTCGCCCAGGAAATGAAAAACCCGGCCCCGAGCGATGCCATCGGCACTCCGGCCGGCAAGGCCTAAGCCACATATGGCCAGCAAAGCTGTCTATGCCGTTTTGCTGGCTACCATCATATAGTTTACGGCACTGTCATGGCTAAGCCGCCAAACACCGCTTAGCGGGTTATAGCTGACCCCATAGGGGCCTTCGACCTGCAGGCCAGCACTTTCCAGCGGATGACGGATTTCCTGTGGCTGGACCAGCTTGTCATATTCATGGGTGCCCCGTGGCAACCAGCGTAACACGCGCTCGGCCATGGATATTGCCAGCAATCGTGCCTTGGGCGTGCGGTTAATGGTGGCAATGATCATCAACCCGCCCGGTCGCAACAAAGCGGCACAAGATTGCAAAAAGGCCTCCGGATTGGCGGTGTGTTCAATCACCTCCATATTCAGGATGACATCAAAATCACCCTCCTTGTTCTGCAACAGGTTTTCGGCGGCCCCATGACGATAATCAATTTCCAGGCCCTGTTCGTCCGCATGCACCTTGGCGGTTTTCACATTGGCTTCGGCGGCATCTACACTGGTCATGGCAGCCCCCAGGCGACACATGGGCTCACTAAGGAGGCCACCACCACAGCCAATATCCAGAAACCGCAGACCCGTAAAAGGCTGTCGCTGGGTACCATCAAGGCCAAAATGCGCGGTAACCATATCGCGAATAAATTTCAGCCGAACCGGATTAAACTGATGCAGCGGGCGAAACTTTCCCTGCGGATCCCACCACTCAGCGGCCATGGCACTGAACTTGGCGACCTCATCAGGATCAATGCTGGTGGTGTGGGGCGCGTTGATTTGGGATGGCGAAGCCATGAAAGGAATCCTAGACGTTTGCGTATTCGCCCCCTAACTACACCGGCAAAGCAGGCACGAACAGGGTGAAGATGACACGTCTGGTGATGAAATTTGGTGGCACGTCCAGTGCCGATCCGTCTCGGCTTGAGGCTTGTGCCGCCCTGATTGCTGAACGCCAGAAAGAGGGCGCATCCATTGCCGTGGTGGTCTCGGCCCCGGCGGGCATGACAGACCGGCTGGAACGGGACGTGGGCACGGCCGATCCAGACGGCCAATGGGTCGATGAGGGCGATGCAGTACTGGCCGCCGGCGAACAGATCAATGCGGCGCTTCTGGCCATGGCCCTGCGCCGTCTTGGCTTGCGCGCTCGCTCCTATACCGGCTGGCAGGTCGGCATGCTGACCGATGGCGCCCATGGTGCCGCCAAAATACAATCCATCGAAACAAAAGCGCTGACCCAAACCATTGACGGGGGCACCATTGCGGTGGTTGCCGGGTTTCAGGGGCTGGGCCCCGATGGCCGCATCACCACGCTGGGTCGTGGTGGATCAGACTTAAGCGCCGTGGCACTGGCCGCGGCACTACAGGCACAGGCGTGCGAAATTTATACGGATGTGGAGGGGGTCTATAGCGCCGATCCGCGTATGGTGCCCACGGCCAAACCCATTGCCCGGCTTAGCTATGAAGAGCTGTTGGAAATGGCCTCCCAGGGCACCAAGGTCATGCAAAGCCGCTCGGTCGAGCTGGCCATGGCCAAAAATGTCACCTTGCGCATTCTCTCCAGTTTTGAAGGAACCGTGCCACAGGGCGGTACTACCATTGGTACCAATGCAGCCCTGGAACGCGCCACCGTCTGTGCCATCAGCTATAGCCGTGATGAAACCCGCATCATGGTTCATCGCCTTCCAGCCGGATCAGAGGCGTTAACCCGTGTTTTTGCTGTGCTGGCCGAGGCCGGTATACAGGTTGATCTGATTGTACAAAGCCCGGGGAATCACGTAAACGAGAGCACGCTGGTTTTCTCGCTGCGCCGAGGCGATGCCCAGCAGGCTTTGTCCTTGCTGACTGATCCTTGTCATAAACTGGCGCTAGATGAAGTCTCGCTGGACCCGGATATGGCCAAGGTTTCAGTCATCGGTATTGGCCTGCGCTCGCAAACACGAATGGCACACACCATGTTTGAAACCCTTTGCGCCCATGACATTGCCATCGGTGCGGTGGCTACATCTGAAACACGGATCAGTGCACTGATCCCCGCAGTGGATGTGGAAATGGCCGTGCGCGCCCTGCACCAGGCCTTTGGGCTGGACCAAGCCCGGACATGACCAATACGCATCAACACGGTGGGCATCGAAAGCTACTCCGCCAGATCCGCGAGATCATGGCGGCCGAAGGCTCTGCGCAAAAGCGCCTGGACGGTCTGGTAGAGGCCATTGCCTCAAACTTGCAGGCCGAAGTGTGTTCGCTTTATTTGCGCCGCCCCGATGCCAGTATGGAGCTTTGGGCCACTCATGGTCTTGCCCCCACCGCGGTTCACGTTACCACGCTCGAGGCCGGCGAAGGTCTGGTGGGGGAAACCGTTCGCCATGCCCGGCCATTGAATTTGCCCGATGCCCCCGGCCATCCGGCATTTTCGTTTCATCCCGAGACCAGAGAAGACCCGTTTCACGGCTTTCTGGGCGTGCCGGTATTGCGTGGCGGCCGCTTGCTGGGCGTGCTGGTGGTGCAAAACCGCGAAGCCCGCCATTATAGCGATGATGATGTGGAGGCTTTGCAAAATGTCTCCATGGTATTGGCCGAGATTGTCTCCTCGGGCGACCTGCTCAGCAAGCGAGAGCTGGAAAAAGTGGCGCTGCGCCCGATTCGCGCCGAAGTTCTCTCGGGGCTCAGGATTTCTGATGGGCTAGCCGTAGGCCGGGCCGTTCTTTACGCCCCGGGGCGGGTTCACAGTGATATCATTGCGGATGACCCGGAGGCCGAGAAACAAAGGCTGAGCACCGCTATTGCGGATCTGCGCCGCACCGTGGACGCCTTGTATCAGGGCAAGGGCAATCGCCTTGGCGGCCCGTCGCGAGAGGTGCTTGAAGCCTATCGCATGTTTGCCAATGATCAGGGCTGGCTGGATCGTTTATGCGAAGCCGCTGGTTCTGGCCTGAGCGCCGAAGCCGCGGTCGAGCGCGTGCGCGGCGAGCACCGCGCCCGCCTGCTCAGCGCCAAAGACCCTTATTTGCGCGAACGCCTGCACGATCTGGAAGATCTGGCCAATCAGTTATTGCGTCATTTGGGGGCCATTGAGGATATCGAAGAGCTGCCTGAAGATACGGTACTGATTGCCCGCGAAATGGGCCCGGCTGGCCTGCTGGAGCTGGATCGCTCGCGATTAAAGGCCCTGGTGCTGGAAGAAGGATCCCCCACCTCTCATGCCGCCATTGTGGCCCGGGCCCTGCGCCTGCCGGTGGTGGGTCATGTGACCGGTCTGTTGGATCGTCTCAGCACCGGCGATACGGTACTGGTGGACGGGGAAAAGGGCATTGTCTCCATTCGCCCCGATGCAGCCACCGAAGAAGCCTTTCGCGCACTGGTCAGTGATCGTCGCCAGCGCCGGGTGGCCTATGCCCGCCTGCGTGACAAACCGGCCCAGACCCGCGACGGCAAACGCATTACCCTGTCGATGAATGCCGGCCTGCGGGTGGATTTGCCCCAATTGGAAGAATCCGGGGCCGAAGGTATTGGCCTGTTTCGCACCGAATTTCAGTTTTTGCTCTCTGACCATCTGCCCCGCCAAAGCGAACAGATGCAGCTTTACCGGGATGTGCTGGAGGCCGCAGGCGATAAGCCGGTGGTGTTTCGCACTATCGATCTGGGCGGCGACAAGGTGCTGCCTTATGTGGCGCACGAACGCGAAAGCAATCCGGCGCTGGGCTGGCGGGCCATGCGCATGGCCCTCGACCGGCCGGGCCTGTTGCGTTACCAGCTGCGCGCTTTGATCGAGGCCACCGCCAGGCGAGAGTTGAACATCATGTTTCCGCTGATTACCACGCTGGATGAATTTCGCGCGGCGCGGGCCTTGCTGGATGCGGAAATCAAACGCATGGGGCGCTTTGGCAAAGCGGTGCCCAGCTCGGTGCGGGTAGGCTCCATGGTGGAAACCCCGGCCATTGTCTGGCAATTGGAAGGCCTGCTCAAAGACGCCGATTTTGTCTCGGTGGGTGCCAACGACCTGATGCAATATTTCTTTGCGGCGGATCGGGAAAACCCTCGTGTGTCATCGCGTTATGACATTCTCAACCCCGGGGCCCTGCGCATGCTGGGCCATATTGCCAAACTCTGTCATAACGCCGGGCGGCCCGTATCAGTATGCGGTGAAATCGCAGGGCAATGTGCCGAAGCGGCGATCCTGATTGCCCTTGGCTTTACCGAACTATCTGTGCCGCCCGCAGCCATCGGACCGGTCAAGCGGATGATTCTCTCTTTGGATCAAAAATCACTTGGCACCAAACTTGCGAAGTGGCTTGAAGATGGATCGGATCAAATCACGGGAGAGTCACAAGGTTCAATACGGACAAACTTATTGGCCTACGCACAGGAAAACGGCCTTCCCCTGTAAAAACCTTGCTTAAGCATAAACATATTTAGGGAATCGCCTTGATTTGATTCATTTATTAGGTTTTTATATTGCATGCGACCAAAATGTCACGCTTGCGAAAATGATGCCTGCATCATTGATTCGGGCTTAGGGCTTGGTTGGAAAGGGAAATTACCATGGATGCTTCGGGGGCACTCCACTATCAGTCTGAGTTCAGTAGCGCAGCCGAAATGACCTCCGAGGGCATAGGCGATGCCTTACGCTTTGCCCGCCAGCGCGCCAAATTAAGTATTGCGGACGTTGCCGCGGCTACCAAGATCAGTACTGAATATCTTGAAGCCATCGAATCCATGGATCGCGCCGCCCTGCCACAACGGGCCTATGCGCTGGGCTTTGTGCGCTGTTATGCCAACCATCTGGGCCTGAATGCCGAAGAGATGGTCGCGGGGTTCAAGGCTCAGTTTTATGACGACGTATCTCCCCTAGGCGATTTGTCGCCACGGCCGGCCCCGGCCTGGGTTGATTTTCGCCTGCCTAAAGGCACTGGTGTGGTTTTGATCATTGCCTGTGCTCTGGGTCTGGCTACCTGGTATGGTCTGCGCGCGCCCAGCCAAAACGTTGCGGCGGTGCCGCCGGTGCCCGAAGCCCTGGCCGATTGGGCCAATTCCAAGGATCTGAGCAATGTACCGGATATTTCGATCACCTATGTCACACTAGATGACAGTTGACGCCGGCCTTTAGGCACGCCAAACCTGCACACAGATTTTAATATAATGAAACGGTATTTGCGATGACCGACGCTATGAGCGCGCTTCGCCCTTGGCGTGCAATCGAGCGGCGCGCCTCTAGACAGATTATGGTTGGCAATGTGCCGGTAGGTGGCGATGCACCAATCAGCGTGCAATCCATGACCAATACGCCCACCCCGGATGTTTCGGCCACCCTGGCACAGGTGCACGCACTGGAAGAGGCCGGGGCCGACATTGTGCGTATTTCCTGCCCGGACAAGGATTCCACCGCGGCCATGCCGGCCATTGTACAGGCGGCCAATGTACCGATTGTGGCCGACATTCATTTTCACCACCAACGGGCAATCGAGGCAGCCAAAGCCGGGGTGGCGTGTCTGCGCATCAATCCGGGCAATATCGGCAATGCGGCCCGGGTGCGCGATGTGGTGCAGGCCGCCAAGGATCATGGCTGTGCCATTCGCATTGGCGTTAATGCCGGATCGCTGGAACGTGAATTTCTGGAAAAATATGGCGAGCCCTGTCCCGAGGCCATGGTGGAAAGCGCCCTGCGCCATGTGGCCATTCTGGAAGAGCATGACTTTCACGAATACAAAATTTCGGTCAAGGCCTCTGACCCTTTCCTTACCGTCGCGGCCTATCAGCAATTGGCCGAAGCCACAGATTGCCCGCTGCATCTGGGCATTACCGAAGCCGGGGGTCTCAGATCCGGTACGGTTAAATCCTCGATCGGTCTGGGCATGCTGCTTTGGGCCGGGATCGGCGACACCATCCGGGTATCCCTGTCGGCGGACCCGGTAGAGGAGATCAAAGTTGGGTTTGATATTCTCAAATCCCTGAACCTGCGAACCCGCGGCGTAAACATCATTGCCTGCCCGTCTTGCTCGCGTCAGGGCTTTGACGTCATCAAAACTGTGCAAACCCTGGAACAGCGCCTGGCCCATATTGCCGAGCCGGTCAGCCTCTCGATCATTGGTTGTGTGGTCAATGGCCCCGGCGAAGCGGCCTATACGGACATTGGCTATACCGGCGGCGGGGCCGGCCATGGCATGGTCTATTTTGCCGGCAAGACGGACCATAAACGCAGCAATGAAACCATGATTGACCATATCGTAACGCTGGTAGAAGAGCGCGCTGCAAGCCTTCGGGCTGCTAAAGAGGAAAACCAATAATGGCCCATATTCCTCAATCCCGTCTGGATCAGGTGGTTGATCGTTTTGAACAGATCGAAGCCCGCATGGGGGCCACCACGGACAGTGATGAAATCGTTGCCCTTTCCAAAGAGCATTCCGCCCTGATGCCCGTGGCCAAGGCGGCGCGGGCGTTAAATGAAATGCGCCGTGAAATCGCCGATCTGGAAGAAATGCTGGCCGATGGCGGCGAAGATGCAGACATGCAGGCCATGATGCGCGAAGAGCTGGAGGGGCTGAAAGAAGCCTTGCCCAAACGCGAACAGGCCATGCAGATCATGCTGTTGCCCAAAGACAAGGATGATGGAGCACCGGTCATGCTGGAGGTGCGGGCCGGCACCGGCGGAGATGAAGCGGCACTGTTTGCTGGTGATCTCTTTCGCATGTATCAGCGCTTTGCCCAGTTACAAGGCTGGAAGATGGAGCTGGTCTCGGCCTCGGAAGGCGAAATGGGCGGCTATAAGGAAGTCATTGCCTCGATCAAGGGCGAGAACACCTATGGGCGATTGAAATTTGAATCCGGCGTTCATCGGGTGCAGCGAGTGCCCGATACGGAAACCCAGGGGCGCATCCACACCTCGGCGGCCACGGTGGCAGTACTGCCAGAGCCCGAAGATGTGGATATTCAGATCGAGGAAAAAGACCTGCGCATTGATGTGTTTCGCGCTTCTGGTCCCGGTGGCCAATCGGTCAACACCACGGACTCGGCAGTGCGCATTACCCACATTCCTACCGGTATTGTCGCCTCGCAACAGGACGAAAAATCCCAACACAAAAACCGCGCCAAGGCCATGCAGGTGCTCAAAGCACGCCTGTATGAGGCCGAACGCCGGCGGGTGGATGAAATTCGTGCCGCTGATCGCAAGGGCCAGATCGGCTCGGGGGATCGTTCGGAACGCATCCGCACCTATAATTTTCCCCAAGGGCGGGTTACCGATCACCGGATCAATCTGACGCTTTACAACCTGAACAAGGTGATTGCCGGTGAAGCGCTGGGTGAAGTCATCGATGCCCTGCTGACCGAAGACCAGGCCGCCAAACTGGCCGCCATGGAAGACGAGAATCTCAGTTGAACCCAGTGGTTTCTTCGTGGAGTGGCGTGCCAGTTTTCAAGGTGCGCCGGGCGTTGGTGGCCCGCCTGCGTGCCGCCAATATTGAAGATGCAGATATAGAAGCGCGCCATATGCTGCGCGCCATTCTGGGCGACGGGACGGCCTTTGCAGATCCGGATGCCCATCTTGATGAAACTACGGCGACACAATTGGAAACCATGGTCACGCGCCGGGAAGCCCGCGAGCCCTTGTCGCATATTTTGGGCGCTTGGGGGTTTTGGTCGCTGGACCTTGCCGTTACCAGCGATGTATTGACCCCGCGCCCGGAAACCGAACGCCTGGTCGAGCTGGCCCTGGATGCTCTTGGAAACGGTCCTTGCAACATCCTGGACCTGGGTACCGGTACCGGGGCCATTCTTTTTTCCCTGCTAAGCGAATGCCCTTTGGCCCGGGGTGTTGGGGTAGATCTGTCACCGGACGCCTTGAAAATAGCCAAGACCAACGCCCACGCCCTGAATCTGGAAGATCGGGTGCAATGCATAGAAGGCCCATGGGAAGCGGCACTGGATATGGCCCCATTTGATGTTCTGGTCTCCAACCCCCCCTATATTGCCAGCACAGAAATCAGTACACTGGAACCAGAGGTGCGCATCTATGAGCCCATGCTGGCGCTGGATGGCGGGGCCGATGGTCTGGATGCCTATCGCGCCATTTTGCCGCTCATCCCCCATTATCTGAAACCCGGCGGCCGCTTTGCCTTTGAAATCGGCGCTGATCAGGGTACCGCCCTGCTCAATTTGGCACAGTCACAGGAAAACATACACAAAATTAAAATTTTTCAGGATCTTGCTGGCCGCGACCGTGTAATCTGTGGATACTGTCGCTAAAATGCAGTAGAAAACGCTTGGAAAGCACCGCGCCGGGCGCTAGTATCCAGACAAGACGCAAGAAAGAAGTATGACTTTCCGTCTGGACCACCCGCTTTTAATTCGATCTGTGGACGGGACGACGCGCGTTATTGAGTACTGCAAGTGCAGAGTGACGCGCATTGAAAAAGACCTGAACCCCGATGGAACAGGCCAATGCAAAATAGAGAACTTCAAGGACAACAGGCATGAAACGCCAAAGAGGCCGTAGCCGCAATAACAACCATAACAAATCTCAAAATGCCAACCGGGCAATGGAGAGCAACGGGCCGGGCGTTAAAGTCCGTGGGGCCGTATCGACCATTTACGAAAAATATCAGCAACTGGCCCGTGACGCCTCTCTTGCTGGCGACCGGGTAATGGCCGAAAACTATTTGCAATTTGCCGAACATTATTACCGTGTCATGCGCCTCCAACAGGAACAGCGCGAAGCCCGCGAAGAAGAACAGGCCGCCCAGCGCGCCGCCCGTCAGGCCCAATACGATGCCCGCAAGGCACAACAGCAGCAGCAACAACAAGAGCGCGCCGCCGCCGAAAACGCCCCCCAACCGGCACAAACCCCGCCGCCGGCTACAACCCAAAACACAGGCGAGACCGCCAGCCCGGCCCCGGCCAAGGATGGCACCGGCAACAATGGCAATGGTACCGGCCCGATGGATGTGGTTACCCCCGAAGCGATCCCGGCCCCGACAACGGCCAAACCGGCCCGCACGCCCAGACGGCGTGTCCGCCGTCCAGCAGCGGAAGGCAAGACAGAGCCAAAGGCCGATGCCAATATTGCCAGCACCACGGACATGGGCGGTGAAAGCACCGCCTAGACCTTCATTATTTGCACTTTTCCTGTAAAGCGGCGTTTTCGGCGCGGCTCTTGCTGTGGTGTGCTCATACGGGTGCGAAACCCATAAAAGCGCACCGAAATGATACGCCGGAGAGTGATTGTGATCGCCATTGCCCTTGTTTTAACTGCCGCCATTTTGGGCGCCATGTCATTTTTTGCCTTTTTCGTCGCCCCGGCCGCCGGACGCGCCGGGTCTTCCAAAACCGTCCTTTTGCTCAGCCGCGCCGTGTTTCCCCGCGCCTTTGACCTGTTTGCCCTGATCAGCGCCGCCGCGGCGCTGTTTGCGGCCTTTGGCAACCAGACCACCGGGGCGGCCATATTGATCATTGCGGCCTGTGCCTTTCTATGGGCCGGCTGGTCCATTACCCCGACGCTGGAACATGCTCGCGATGCGGCCCGGGCCGGAGACGAGCTGGCACTGGCCGATTTTCGCAAAGCCAGGGGCCAGGCCGTGCGCGCCAATGCCCTGCAATATGTAGCCCTTATCACCGCTTGCGGCTTTCTGGCATTTGGCTAAACTGCCCACCCGAAAGGGCCTGTAATTTTGCACAGGCATGAGGGAAATCATGCATTTTGGCGATCATTTGGCAAAGACCATTGCCACCCACGGTCCGTTATGCGTCGGACTGGACCCGCATCCGGGGCGCATCCCCGCGCAATTTGGTGACGGCCTGGCCGGGATCGAAGCATTTTTCATGGCGGTGCTGGATCGTCTGAATACCCGATGCGGCATTATCAAACCACAAATTGCCTTTTTCGAACGCTATGGCCCGGACGGTCTGGCGGTAATGGCACGTCTGTGCGTTCACGCCAGAACCCGGGGCCTGTTGGTATTGATGGATGCCAAACGCGGCGATATCGGCTCCACAGCCAGCGCCTATGCCGCTGGCTATCTTAGCCCCGATGCCTGGGTGCCGTGCGATGCCATTACGGTGAACCCCTATATGGGTATGGACACACTGGAGCCCTTTCTGTCCATGGCCGATGATCAGGACAAGGGCATTATCGTGCTGGTGCGCACCTCTAACCCCGGGGCCGCCGATTTTGAAGACCTGTCTATGGACGGTAAACCCTTATACCAAAACATTGCCACGGCCCTGGCCCCGTTTGCACGAGACCGTCGGGGCCCGCAAAGCGGCTGGTCATCCCTGATGGTGGTGGTGGGCGCCACCGCCCCGGATGAAGCCCGCCAATTGCGCCTCACCCTGCCCCATTCCCCCTTTCTGGTGCCGGGATATGGAGCACAAGGGGCCAGTGCCAAAGATGCGCTGAGCGCCGCCCGGGATGGCCAGGGGGTGGTGGTCAACTCCTCCCGCGGGGTGCTCTATCCCGAAGGGGCACAAGAGGCCACCAGCATGAGCGAATGGGAAGGCCTTTTTGACGCTGCCCTTGCCAAAGCCCATTTAGAGCTGTCCCAGGCCCTGGGCGGGTAACGCCTATAAATCCATACTGTAATCGCTTTTTTCAGGTACGGGGATAAGACATGCTTATCCCTGCCAATTTAGGGGCAGTGAGAGGTAAATGAGGGACGTTTCAGGGACATTTTTCTTCTCTTTTAGGGGCATTTAAGGGGTAAGGGCGGACATGCGAAGGGGTAAAGGCGCCCCTCTTTGACCCTCAGGCTCGCTATGCGGGGGATAATTCCTCCGTGTCATCCCGGCCCCCGAGCCGGGATCCATACTGAATCCATACGCAAACGGACCGGCACAATGGATCCCGGATCAAGTCCGGGATGACACGTTTGGTTTTGGAGATGGGGATAGAAATATCTAGTC
>WFTT01000052.1 GCA_015485335.1 Robiginitomaculum sp. | reverse complement strand
CATCAGCACCGCCCAGAACCACTTCGCCGGTTTGCTCGCCCGTGGCCGGGTTGTAAACGGCCTGGGTTTGGCCGGTGTCGCCTTTGGTTTCTTGCCCACCAATAATATGAGAAATGGTTTTCAATTTGGCATCCTATTCAATGGTTTTAAGAACATCGTGCATGGTTTCAAATATGAAATCCACGTGGGATTTTTCGATAATCAACGGCGGTGAAAAGGCGATAATATCGCCGGTGGTGCGGATCAGCAGGCCCTTTTCATAGGCTTTCAAAAAGGCCTCAGAGGCGCGCTTGGTGACGTGGCCGGGAATGCTTTCCAGCTCTACCGCGCCGATCATGCCCATATTGCGAATGTCTATGACATGGGGAAGACCGCGCAAAGAATGCACCGCATCCTCCCAATAGGACCACAGCTCGGTGCCTTTATAAAAAAGGCCGTCCTGTTCATAAGTGTCCAGCGTGGCCAGCGCCGCGGCGCACGCCACCGGATTGGCCGAATAGGTATAGCCGTGGAAAAACTCTATCAGTTCTTCCGGCCCCTGCATAAAGGCATCATAGACATGGTTATGGGCAAACACCGCGCCCATGGGGATAACCCCGTTGGCAATGGCTTTGGCGGTGCAGACTATGTCGGCTTCTATATCAAAATAGTTAGAGGCAAACGGCTTGCCCATGCGCCCAAAGCCGGTGATCACCTCATCCAAAATCAGCAAAATACCGTGCTTTTTGGTTATCGCGCGCAGGCGTTCCAGATAGCCTTTGGGCGGCATAATCACCCCGGCGGACCCGGCAATGGGTTCCACAATCACTGCCGCGATGGTCGAGGGGTCGTGCAGATCGCACAGCCGTTCCAGATCGTCGGCAAATTCAATGCCGTGTTCAGGTTGGCCCCGAGTAAAAAGGTTTTCTTCTAGCCCATGCGTGTGGCGCAGATGATCCACACCGGCGACCAGCGCGCCAAACATTTTACGGTTTGCCGGCATACCGCCCACCGACATGCCGCCAAAATTGACCCCGTGATAGCCCTTTTCGCGCCCGATCAGGCGGGTGCGGTGGCCTTCGCCGCGGGCCCGGTGATAGGCAATGGCAATTTTAAGCGCGGTTTCCACGCTTTCCGAGCCGGAATTGACAAAAAATACATGGTTCAGATCGCCTGGCATGATGGCTTTAAGGCGGTTGGCCAGTTCGAACGCCTTGGGGTGGCCCATCTGAAAGCCCGGCGAATAGTCCAGCTCGGCCACCTGTTCCTGTACCGCCTTGACGATGCGCGGCTGGTTATGACCGGCATTGCAACACCAAAGCCCGGATATGCCGTCCAACACCTGGCGGCCATCATGGGTGGTGTAATACATGCCATCAGCGGCCACAAACATGCGGGGGTTTTTCTTAAAGGCCCGGTTGGGGGTGAACCCCATCCAATAAGCTTCCAAATCATTTGGCACGGGGGCGTTCATGGGATCACTCCACAGCTTTGAGAACATTTTTCGGGTGCTCGGGCCAGGTCAGATATGGCAAGCCGTTTTCTTGTGGCATCATGGTGATACAGTCCGGCACCGGGCAGACATGCTGACACAGATTACACCCCACACATTCGGCGTCTACCACGGTGAAATCCCGTCCGCCTTTTTCATTGGCCTGCATGGTAATGGCCTGGTGCGAGGTGTCTTCACAGGCGATATGACACCGCCCGCATTCAATACATTTGTCCTGATCAATCTTCGCTTTCAGATCGTAATTCATGTTCAGGTCATTCCAATTGACCGTATTGGGGATCGCGCGCCCGCGAAAATCCTCGATGGATTTATATCCCTTGGCATCCATAAAATCGCTAAGGCCGTCATTCAGATCTTCGATAATGCGAAAACCATACAGCATGGCGGCGGTGCAGACTTGCAGCGCATTGGCCCCAAGGGCGATAAATTCCGCTGCATCGCGCCAGGTCGTAATGCCGCCAATGGCCGAAATGTCGAGATCCTTGGTGACCCCATTGCGGGCAATTTCGGCCACCATATGCAGGGCAATAGGTTTTACGGCGCTGCCGCAATAGCCGCCATGGGTACCCTTGCCATCCAGCACCGGCGTGGGGGCCATTTGGTCCAGATCCACGCCGATAATGGAATTGACCGTATTGATCAGCGCCACCGCATCGGCGCCGCCGGCCAGCGCTGCCTCGGCGGGCAGCAGTATGTCCGTAGTGTTGGGGGTCAGCTTGGTAAAGACAGGCAGATCACCGACAACCTCGCGCACCCACCGCGTGGTGTCCTCGACCATTTGCGGCACCTGCCCAATGGCCGATCCCATGCCGCGCTCGCACATGCCGTGGGGGCAGCCAAGGTTAAGCTCTATGCCGTGCACACCGGAACCCGCGATCTTGATGGCGAGGCTTTTCCACAATTCCTCTTCGACCGGGGCCATCATCGAGCCGATAATGATGCGATCGGGATAGTTTTTACGCACCGCCTCGATCTCACGCAAATTCAAGTCCAAAGGCCGATCCGAGATCAGTTCGATATTGTTAATGCCCAAAATACCCCGCGCTGTGTCCTTGTGCACGCCATAACGACTACTCACATTGACCACCGGCGGGTCTTCACCCAGCGTTTTCCACACCACACCGCCCCAACCGGCGGCAAAGGCGCGTTCCACATTATATTGCTTGTCGGTGGGCGGGGCCGAGGCCAGCCAGAAAGGATTGATGCTTTCAATACCGGCAATACTGCATCCCAGATCAGCCATTTTGTCCCCCAAGATAGGTGTGAATGCCAGCGGCAGCCACTTTACCATCCTCAACCGCCTGTACGGTCAGGTCTTCGCCAGAGGCGATACAGTCGCCCCCGGCAAAGACACCGGGCAGGGAGGTTTGCCCGGCCTCATCGACCATGAGTTTGCCGCCATCGCGCTTTAGCGCACACAGCGTATCATCGACCAAATTCTGTCCAACAGCCTTCAATACACAATCCGCCGGGGCAGTGTGCATTTGCCCGGTACCGACCAGTTTGCCGGCATGCAGGCGGGTGCTTTCAAATGTTATGCTCTGGACCTTGCCCTTGCCCTTGCCCTTGCCCTCTATGCGTATGGGCTTTGACCAAAGATGGATGCTCACCCCGTTAATCGCCGCCAGATCCTGTTCCCATTGGGTGGCACCCATTTGCGCGCGTCCGCGCCGATAGACCAGCGATACATGCCCCGCCCCCAGGCGTTTGGCCTGTATGGCCGCATCAATGGCCGTATTGCCGCCGCCAATAACCACTACATTCTGACCGGTTTCGACCTGCATCAGATCGTCGGCCTGACGAATTTTTTCGATGAATTGCAGGGCGTCCTGTACGCCGTCCAGATTTTCCCCCTCTATACCAAGGGTCCGTGGCTGGCCCAGGCCAATGCCCAGAAATACGGCGTCAAAGTCCAACCGTAAGTCTTCTAGGCGTATATCATGGCCCAGGGCCTGATCATATTCGATTTCAATCCCCCCAACGCCCAGAATGAACTCTACCTCGCGAGCCGCAAAATCATTCGCCATTTTATAGGCGGCAAGGCCATACTCATTCAGGCCGCCGGGCTTTTTACGGGCTTCAAAAATTTTGACCGTGTGTCCCTTTATTGCCAAGGCATGGGCACAGGCCAGTCCCGCCGGGCCGGCGCCGATAATGGCGATGGTTTTGCCGCTTTTGTTGGCGCGGGCAAAAGGATGCAGGTGGTTTTTGGCCATCAGATGGTCCACCGCGTGACGCTGTAATGCGCCGATTTCAATCGGGTTATCCTCGCCGGTGTTCAGTACACATTTTTGTTCGCACAAAATTTCGGTGGGGCAGGCCCGTGCACAGGTGCCGCCCATAATATTGGCGCTTAAAATGGTGCGGGCCGATCCGGTCAGATTGCCGGTGGCGATCTGGCGAATGAATTTGGGAATATCGATCGAGGTAGGGCAGGCCGTTACACAAGGGGCATCATGGCAAAACAGGCACCGGCTGGCCTCTACGCTCACCTGTTCGGCGTTTAGCGGCGGATGTAAATCATCAAAATTGGCGGCAATGTCTTCTGCCGATAACGCTCCGCCAGTTTTACTAACCACTGGATGCTCGCCCATTTGCGTGCCTTTTCCCTTGATTCTCTGACACTTTTACCAGTGCCAATCACACCATCGGCAAAACCGAAGGAAGGGTCAAGCACTTTCTGACCAATTGGTCAGGTTTTTAAGCTACGGCTTCAATCCGATGCCGGTCAGGATGATTTTACAGACCTGGTCGGTGGCATCCGAAAACTGTTCGTCGCTTAGGGGGCGGTCATCATTCAGCACCCTGATCTGGCTGTCAAAATCCGCATAATGCTGGGTTGTTGCCCAGATCATGAAAAACAGGGCCTGGGTATCGATAGGGGCCATTTTGCCGGCGCTGATCCACTCGTTCAGCTTTTTGGTGCGGGCTTCGTACCAGGGTTTCAGGACGGTGTGCAGATAACCATCAATCACCGGGGCGCCGCGGATCACTTCCATGGCCCAGACCCGGGATCCAAACGGGCGCATCCGCGCCTGATCCATTTTGGCCTTGATGTAGCCACGCAGGGCCGTCCGTGGATCATCGGTTTCATCAAAAGGTTGCGCCGCGGCCAGCCAGTGTTCGCACACATCTTCGATCACCCGGCGGTAAAGGGCCGCCTTGGTGGAAAAATAATAATGCAGATTGGCCTTGGGCACGCCGGCGCGGCGGGCAATGGCATCGGTGGTGGCACCCTTGAACCCCGACTGCGCGAACTCCTGTTCTGCCGCATCCATAATCAGCCGCTCATTGGTTTCGCGAATGGCGCGCTTGCCTTGGCTTTTTTGCGTATCCTGGGGGGGCAGTGTCTGGATGGCATCACTCATAACGCACCTGTTTCCAGCGTAAGGTTTGTGTTTCTAAAAGGCTTATTATTCATGTTTCTAGACGCCAGGAAGACTTAACTAGGGTACAGCATAACCGGTTCCTGAATGATAACAAACCGCATGGCGACAATATTCCCGTCTATGGAGTGCACGTTTGAATTTATAAATATTCAATGATAACAATAAGTAACGGTTGGTTCTTGCCGGGTAAAAGACCATGACGCAAAAGTCGGGCGCTTTTTTTGTTGGACGCAATGCGTTACGCCTTTGTGATCAGGCCCAGCCATTCTTCTTCGGTCAGGGTTTGAATGCCCAGTTCCGTTGCTTTCTTCAGCTTGGAGCCGGCCCCGGGCCCGGCCACCAGTATATCGGTCTTTGATGATACGGAGCCGGCAACTTTGGCCCCCAGTGCCGCCGCACCTGCCTTGGCCTCATCGCGACTCATCTCCACCAGTTTGCCGGTAAAGACCACGGTTTTGCCCGCCACCGGGCTGTCATTTTTGGGTGGGATGGCATCCAGAACGGTAATCTGTGCCAACA
>WFTT01000051.1 GCA_015485335.1 Robiginitomaculum sp. | reverse complement strand
GGCCTGCCGGGGCAACGTATAGAGGATGTAAAACACAGTACCGAACTGGCGGTCTCCTTGCGGCCGGATCGGCTGGCGGTGTTTGGTTATGCCCATGTGCCCTGGTTTAAAAAGCATCAGGAAATGATCAAAACCGATGATCTTCCCGGCATGGAAGAGCGCTTTGCCGAAGCCCATATGGTGGGCCAGGTTTTACAAGATGCCGGTTATATTGCGGTGGGTTTTGACCATTATGCGCACCCCGATGACAGCATGGCCAAGGCCGCCAGGGAGGGTACCTTGCGTCGCAATTTTCAGGGCTATACCACCGATACTGCCGACACCATGTTGGGTCTGGGGGCTTCCTCCATCGGGGCGCTGGGGCCGGGATATGTGCAAAATGCACCATCATTGGATAGCTGGCGCAATGCCATCCATGACGGCAAATTACCGATAACGCGCGGGGTGGCCCTTGGCGGTGAAGACGCCATGCGCCGTGCCGCCATTATGACATTGATGAGCGCCATGAAACTGGACCTGGGCGCCCATGCCATGGCGTTTGATGCGCCCGAAAATGCACTGGATGACGCGCTGGAAAAACTGGGCCCCTTGGCCAAAGATGGTCTGGTGGAAATTACCGGCCGTGTGGTCAGGGTAACCCCCCAAGGCCGGGTATTTGTGCGCAATGTTGCCGTCTGTTTTGATACCCATTGGCAGGCCAGTGCCGGGCGGCACTCCCGCGCGGTTTAACTGCGGCTATTCTGCCATTCCTGAAAATCAACCCACTCCCCATTGCGGGTGCAATTGGGGCTGCATAATTCCAGAAACAGCGGGATCAGATCTTCCGGCGGCGTAACGCTCATCGGGTCTTCGCCGGGCATGAACTTTTGCCGCATGGCGGTCCGGATGGGACCAGGGTTCAACAGATTGACCCGCAAGGGCATTTTCTCCACCTCTTTGGCATAGCAAGTGACCAGCGCATCCAGCGCCGCCTTGGAGGCGCTATAAAGCGCAAAAAATGGCCGCAAATGGCGCGACGCCCCCGAGGTGACAAACACCGCGCGGCCTGCCGGCGCAGCGCGCAAAAGCGGATCCATTGCCCGGATCAGGCGCCAATTGGCGGTCACATTAACGGCCATGACATCATCCCAGCTTTTGGGGTCGATATGTGCCGCCGGGCCAACCATGCCCAACTGGCCGGCATTGCCGATCAGAATATCCAGATGACCCCAGCGCTCGGCAATCACACCGCCCAGACGGTCAATGCCCTCGGCATCTTTCAGATCCGCCGGCACCAAAGAACAGGAACCCGCCGTTTTGCCAATGTCATCATCCAGTTCCTCCAGCCCCCCCTGGGTGCGGCCCACCGCAATAATATGGGCGCCCTGTTGGGCCAGGCCCAGGGCAATGGCGCGGCCTATACCGCGTGTGGCCCCGGTTACGAGAGCGATTTTACCCTCGAAATTATGTTCATCAGAGGTCATGGTTTTGCCCTAGGCTACATCAGAAAGCAGCGACAACTGCTTGGCTTTGTCAGAATTGTGTTGTTCGTAATCGCATAAGCGGGTTGGGTAATCGCCGGTGAAATAATGGTCGGCATAGGCCGGCACATCATCATCGCGGCGCTCTTCTCCCATGGCCCAATAAAGGCCGTCAACGGATAAAAACCCTAAACTGTCTACTTCCAGCATTTTGACCATCTCTTCATGGGCATGGCGGGCCGCCAACAGGCGTTCGGCATCGGGCATGTCGATGCCATAAAAGTCTGGAAAGCGGATGGGCGGGCTGGCAGAGCGAAAATGCACCTCCTTGGCCCCGGCCTCGCGCACCATGCGCACAATCTTCAGCGACGTAGTCCCGCGCACAATGGAATCATCAACCAGCAAGACCCGTTTGTCCTTCAACACGGCGCGATTGGTCGCGTGTTTCAGGCGCACCCCCATATCGCGTACCGACTGGCTGGGCTGAATAAAGGTGCGGCCAACATAATGGTTACGAATAATGCCCAGCTCGAACGGAATATTGGCGCCCTGGGCAAAGCCCAACGCCGCCGGCACGCCCGAATCGGGCACCGGCACAATCACATCCACATCGGCGGGATGCTCCTCGGCCAGCCGTTGGCCCATGCGCTTGCGTACTTCATAAACGCTTTTGCCATCCACAATGGAATCCGGGCGGGCAAAATACACAAACTCAAACAGACAGGGGCGCGGGTGCACCTTGGCAAAGGGACGGTGGCTTTCTACGCCATCTTCGGTAATCACTACCACTTCACCAGGCTCTATATTGCGTTCAAACCTGGCGCCGATCATGTCCAGCGCACAGGTCTCGGAGGCCAGCACCGGCGCCCCATCCAGGCGACCCAAAATCAGCGGGCGAATGCCAAAGGGATCGCGCGCGCCGATCAGTTTTTTATTGGTCAGCGCCACCAGTGCATAGGCGCCCTCTATCTTTTTTAGGGCATCAATAAAGCGGTGCACCAATTGGGTCCGCCGGGAACGGGCCACCAATTGCAATACCACTTCGGTATCCGAGGTGGATTGAAAAATGGCCCCGTCGGTGACCAGGGTTTCGCGCAAGGCCCGGGCATTGGTCAGATTGCCGTTATGGGCCACGGCAAAACCACCGGATTTCAGATCTGCATAAAGCGGTTGCACATTGCGCAGGGCCGTTTCGCCCTGGGTGGAATAGCGCACATGGCCGATGGCCGCTTTGCCGGGCAGACGTTTGGCCACATCCGGGCCGGCAAAATTATCGCTGACCAAGCCCATATGGCGCTCTGAATGAAAATGCGCGCCATCATAAACGGCAATGCCGCATGCCTCCTGTCCCCGGTGTTGCAGGCCATGCAGGCCCAAAACGGTCAGCGGTGCGGCATCCTCCAGACCATAGACACCAAAAACCCCGCATTCCTCGCGGGGCTTGTCATCCAGGGGGTCAATCAGCAAGGAAGGCCAGTTTTGCTGCATATCCCGGTTCATCACTATTTGTCCCCATTGCCCGAACTTGGTTGGTCGGCATTGTTTTCCGTGGAGGTGGAAATAAGCTGGTCAAGGCTTTGGCGCTCATTGCGCTTGTATCCCTGATCCATGTCCTTGGATTTGACATTGCGCGGCCCTACCGGCTCGGCGGCGGCAGTTACCGGACGGTCATTCACCGGGGCCGAAGAGGGGGCCAGCGCCTGTAGCGCCCGCGCCGTGGCGTTAATGGCCGGATATAGCCGCGCACCCACCAGCCAGCCGGGCATGCGGTCCCGTGGGGTCAACTGGTTAAACAGGATCAGCGCCAGTCCAAGTAAGGCCATGCCGCGCACCAGACCAAACAAAAATCCGGCGCTGCGGTCCAGCGTCCCCACATCCGATCCGCCGCGCAGGCGTTCGGTGAAATGGTGCGTGACCAGGGTTACGGCCATATAGACCAGAATAAAAATGCCGGTAATGGTTACCGCATCGGCGGCCCAGCCCGGCGTGATCAGGCCGCGCATGGGAATTTTAAAAACCGGATAGGTGAAAATGGTGGCCATGGCCGCCACGACAAACGCCGTGATGGACAGGGCTTCGCGAACAAAGCCACGGGTCAGAGCCAATATGCCGGACAAAAATAATAGGCCAAGCGCAAAGGCATCAAACGCGGTTACTGAGCTGCCATCCAAACCCTTACTCCCGGGCTGCGATCGATTCACCAGGTTCGATCAGATCTATAAGATCGCTCAATTTTCGCATTTTCGCAATGGTGCAACCAAAATTACGCTCAGCTTCGTGCTGATTCCCGCTGGTGGGGCCGATGGCGCGGGTAAACCCCAGCTTGTTGGCTTCCTTGAGACGGGCCCCCATGCGCGAAACCGGGCGAATGTCGCCAGACAAGGCAATTTCGCCAAAAACCACTGCCTTTGGCGGCAAAGGCACGTCCAGCGCCGAAGACACCAGCGCCGCCGCCACCGCCATATCTGCTGCCGGTTCCGAGATTTTAAGGCCGCCGGCCACATTCAAATAGACATCCTTGCCCCCAAAGGAAAACCCGCACCGGGTTTCCAATACGGCCAGCACCATGGCCAGGCGGCTATTGTCCCAGCCTACCACGGCGCGTCGCGGCGTGCCAAAGGCGGCGGGGGCCACCAGAGCCTGAATTTCGGTGAGCACCGGGCGAGTGCCTTCCAGCCCGGCAAAAACCGCGGTGCCGCTGGCATTATCTTCGCGGCCATCCAGAAACAAGGCCGACGGGTTGGGCACCTGGCGCAGCCCCGCATCCGACATCTCAAAGACGCCGATTTCATCTGTTGGCCCAAAGCGGTTTTTGACCGCACGCAAGATACGAAACTGGTGCCCGCGCTCGCCCTCAAAATAAAGCACGCTGTCGACCATATGTTCAATCACCCGGGGGCCGGCAATCTGTCCGTCCTTGGTAACATGACCGACCAGCACGATGGCACAGCCGCGTTTTTTGGCAAAACGGGTTAGCTCCTGCGCACAGGCGCGCACCTGGCTGACCGTGCCGGGGGCGGCGGCCAGGGCGTCGCTCCACAAGGTCTGTATAGAATCAATCACCACAAAATCCGGCTTTTTACGCTTTAACGCATCCAGGATCGGCCCCAGGGCGGTTTCGGTGGCCAACATCACATCGGTATCGGCCAGTTCCAGACGCCGTGCCCGGGCGCGGATCTGGTCTATGGCCTCTTCGCCGGAAACATAGGCCACCTTGACCCCGGATTTAGCCAGGGCCGCCGCGGCCTGTAATAACAGGGTGGATTTGCCAATGCCTGGATCGCCACCAATCAACAGGGCCGAACCCGGCACCACCCCGCCGCCGCATACCCGGTCAAATTCTGCAATGGCCGTTTGCATGCGTGGCAAAGGCGGTTCGGCGCTTTGCAGATCGTGAAACGCCACCCCGCGCGAGGATTTGGAAGGCACCTTGGGTCTGGTCGAGGATGGCCCCGTATCCACGGTTTCTTCCACCAGGGAATTCCACCCGCCACAGCTTTCACAGCGCCCGGCCCATTTGCCAAAACTGGCCCCACAGGATTGACAGACAAACAGGTTGGCAAGCTTGACCATAATGAATCATACCTAAAAGTTCATGATATGTTCTATTCTGATTTGAGAGGGATGGCAAGGGGGAGGTGCCTTTTTCTTGTTCAAATAATTTGCCCCTAGAATCCTATTGCTTATATAAATCCATGCCATATTTTTCTCGTCGACAAATCCATATGATGCTTTGTGAAATTTCTACAGAAATACAACAAGGTAAATTGAAGGATTTAATTGGAAAGCTAAATAGTAAGCGTCCGGATCAGGTTCTGGGTGCAGAAATGGAACTAGCGTTTTCGTATGCGTTCCGTTGCAGATTTGTTACGCAGATTGAGCCCGATTGGTTTCCTGGCTCCAGAAACCCAGATTTATATATAGAAGATTTTTTCGATACTCCTGCTATCGTTGAGATAACCGCAATATCTGATGAAATGCTTTCCGATGAAAATAAAATGAGATATGCATCTCAAAAAATTTCCCAATATGTGAACACTTTAAAGAGAGGTGCAGGTAAGAGATTGTTTTTTGAGTTTCAGGAAGAAAATGGGTACCGACCTACTGTCCCATCACCAATAAACTCGATTTTTGGACATACGCAATATTTCAGAAAGCGGTTGGTACCGAAGAAATTTCAGTTATGCAACGAATTCAAACAGTTACTTAATATCTGGATTTTGAGCCATGAATGGTTAGATGGGAAGGCTCTAAGAGTAACTTTAGATTATGTTGATGTTGTTATACGCGTTCGTGATTATGATGTGACCAGCACCCATAACTTTTTTTCGTCAATGCCTGCCGAATGTTATGATTTAAACAAAAACCCAATAGTAAATAGCTTAAAAAATAAAGAAAAACAACTTAGTCAAACCCCAGATGGAATTCTAAGAATAATCATTCTTGCGAGTGGCGGTTGTCGTTTGTTACGTGATTTGCGACATCAAGATACGATGAATAGAACCTTCAATGGAGATCAAATAATCAGAAATTATTTGGGCAAAGGGTCAAAAATTGATCATGTGTTCGTTATATCACCAGACACAGTAAATGAATTTTTTAATAGGCAAAGCTATAAAATTTGGCGAGTTGCCCAATATAACGGATTAGGAAGAGAGGGTGCAGATTATAGAAAAAAAACCATGCAATTAATGGAGAAGATTCCGCCACCAAGGTATTCAGATTATAATGCAAAAAATTTGCAAATTCAGGGACAATTTAAACCAAACCACCGAGGTCAAACTTTAGGTACAACTTTTACCTTTAATTTTGAAAATGAACCGGTATTACAAATGAAGACATCTGCAAAAGTACTTTATGAATTGATTTCTGGACGTATTAATTTTGAAGAGTTTGAGAAACTGACTGGGATGCGCGAAGGATTGTTGAAAGATGAATATCGGATTTCAGAAATTTCACTTGAATCAAAATCTCCTTTAGAAGATGATGACGTTGTAGTTATCTCTTTTTCTAAGGATCCCGCAGCCAGTAGGTTGAGTTTAAAGGATATTACGAAATTACAAGGAGATGGGTAAACGTCACCCCGATGGAAATCGGGGTCCAGTTGAGTGTTTCATCCACCACTATATGAGCGCATTGTTACGACGTACTGGATTCCGGCCTGCGCCGGAATGACAAATAAAAAAGATGGTCTGAATTACCTTCACACTCCGGCAAATCTCTGCACGCGGACTTCATCTTCCCGCTTTCTCATCTGATAGGCATCAAAGCGTGTTTGCATCCGCAACAGGGTATCCATTTGTACGCCAAAGGCCTTTTCGATGCGCAGGGCCATTTCGGTCGAGAGTGATGCATTTTCGTTCAAAAGGTTGGACAAAGCGGGGCGGCCAACGCCCAACACTTTGGCGGCGGCGGTGACAGACAAGCCTTCGGGGAGAACCGAACGTTTGATAAACCCGCCTGGGTGAACGGGTTTCATTTCGGTTGTGAGCGTCATCGTTTTTTGTCCCTGAATTGAACTGTATAGCATGTGGTTTATACTTAGCGACGCCAATTCAACTGTCATTATGGCCTCTGCGGAGGCAGGGGCCGCATTGACGACGATATTGGTACGTAAACCCAAACGTGTCACCCCGGCCCCCGAGCCGGGGTCCATGGTGCGTTTCAAATGAAAACCGGCCCCGGATAATGTCTGATGTCATTTTCACAAGGGTAAACTGGCAGGTGATGAGGGGGATTGCTTCAGAACTGGATCCCGGATCAAGTCCGGGGTGGTAAGCTAAACTCGAAATGACAAGCCCAAATTGTCTAGCGTGCCAGTACTTTGATCGGGCCGTCTTCGCTGCCGGTTACGAATTGTTGAACGTAATCATTGCCGGAATTATCCACATCCTTGACCGGGCCGCGCCAGATGATTTTGCCTTCATAAATCATCGCCACATCATCGGCGATTTTGCGCACCGAGCCCATATCATGGGTAATGGATACGGCGGTGGCCCCCAGGGCGGTGACCTGGCGGCGGATCAAATTATCGATCACATCGGCGGTGATGGGGTCGAGGCCCGTGGTGGGTTCGTCAAAAAACAGGATTTCTGGTTTGGCAACAATGGCCCGGGCCAGGCCAACGCGCTTTTGCATGCCGCCGGACAGCTCCGCTGGGCTGAGGTTCATCACTTCGGCCCCCAGATTGACCTGGTTCAGGGCGGCTTCGGCGCGTTCTTTGGCGGCTTTGCGCCCCAGGCCATCGGCATAAAGCAGGCGAAAGGCCACGTTTTCCCACACCGAAAGCGAATCAAACAGCGCGCCGCCCTGAAACAACATGCCGAACTTGGCCATCACCTTGGCCCGTTTGCGCTCGGATAAATGGGTGACGGGCTTGCCGTCGATAATGATGGAGCCGCTGTCTGGTGTAATCAGTCCCAAAATGCATTTCAGCAAGACCGACTTGCCGGTACCAGACCCGCCGATCACCACCATGGAACGCCCGGCACAGACCTCCAGGTCCACCCCCTGCAATACATGGTTGCTGCCAAAGGATTTATGGACGCCGCGAATGGATATTTTTGGAGTTTCAGAGGTTTCAGGCATATCGGACATATCAGACAAATAAGGTGGTGAGCACATAATTGGCGGCAAAGATCAAAATGGCGGCGCTGACTACCGCATTGGTGGTCGCCCGGCCCACGCCCTGGGCACCGCGTTTGGAGCGGTAGCCGTGATAACAGCCCATCAGCGCGATGATAAAGCCAAAGGTAGCGGCCTTGATCAGGCCCGAGATCACATCCCACTGGGTGACAAAATCAACCGTATTGCGGATATAGGTGGCGCCGTTGAAATCCAGAATCTGTGTGGATACCGCCCAGCCGCCCAGCACCCCGATAATATCGGCGACCAGGACCAGCATGGGGACTGTGATGACCGCGGCCAGAATGCGCGGCCCCACCAGAAAACGGAACGGATCGGTGGAAAGGGTTTCCAGGGCGTCGATTTGTTCGGTTACGCGCATGGCCCCGATCTCGGCGGCCATGGCGGCGCTGACCCGTCCGGCTAGCATCAGGGATGCCAATACCGGCCCCAGCTCGCGGGTGATGCCCAGCACCACAATGTTCGGTACAAATTGTTCGGCATTAAAGCGCGCCCCGCCGGTATAGATATTCAACGCCAGCGCCGCGCCGGTAAACACCGCCGTCAAGCCCACGACGGGCAAAGAGAAATAGCCAATGCGCAAAAATTGCGCCCCTAACTGGCTCCAATACCAGGGCGGAGAAAGGGCGGCGGACACGCCGCGCCAGGCAAATAAACTCATCGCACCGGCTTCGCGGGTAAGGGCGATGAGGGTGCGACCAATGATGGCAAGCGGGTTCATGTACCGCATCCTTTATATTCACGGACAAAACGGGGGCCAAGGCCGGTCAGGACCTCATAGGACAAGGTATCCGAGGCGATTGCAAGCGCTTCGAGGTCTTTCCCCAGCAGACAGAGCAGATCGCCGGGTTTTGGTGGTTTGGTCAGGTCGCTGACATCAAATGTGCTCAAATCCATGGACACCCGGCCAACCAGTGGCACCTTCTGGTCGTGGATGCGGCCAAACCCGCCAGGGCTGGCATCGCGGCGCAATCCATCGGCATAGCCAATGGCCACGGTGGCCACGGTCATATCTTTTGGGGCGGTATAGGTGGCGCCATAACCAACACTTTGACCCTGGCGCAAGGTGAAAACCTGTAAGATCGGCGCTTCGATATGGGCAACGGGGGCCAGGTTTGGCCCCCCCTCGTCCAGCGGTGCGCCGCCATAAAGCGCAATGCCTGGCCGGGTCAGGTCATGATGCCAGGCGTCACCCAGCAAAATGCCGGCGGAATTGGCCAAGCTGGCCCGTATGCCGGGAAATGCCGTCCTGATAACGGCAAAGCGTTCCAATTGTTGTCGGTTCATGGGGTGCGCAGGATCAGAGCCACAGGCCAGATGGCTCATTACCAGGGTCAGATTCAAGTCCTTGACCATGTCCGGCACGTTCCCCTGCCAGGGCAGGCCCAGCCGGTTCATCCCGGTATCCACATGCAGGGCCGCCGGGGCGTTTTCGCCGGCCTCTTGCCACAGGGCAATGTGTTCGGGGGTGCTGAGCACGGGAATGAGGTGTTTTTGCCGCAAAAGCGGTGCTTCGCCATATTGCACCCCATTCAGGATAAAGATTTCCATCTCATGGCCCAAAATCTGGCGGGCGATCATGCCCTCGCTGACATGGGCGCAAAAAAAGCTGGTGCAGCCGGCCCTGGCCAGGACTGGTGCAATTTCATTCAGGCCCAGACCATAGGCATCGGCCTTGATGGCCGCGCCGCAACTGGCCATGCCAGAGCGAGCTGCCATCAGCAGATAATTGGATCGCACCGCATCCAGATCAACCATCAGGCGCGGCGAGGAGGGAAGGGGGGCATCAACACTCATGAGAAGAGAATGGCAGGGCGATCAGCCAAAACCAATATCGCTAGTGTCAGTAATTATTGTAAGGGCACAGACCTTCGCCCATGCCTTGGGAATAATCGCCCTTGGAAAAACGATAGGTCTTTCTGCCTTCACGATTGCCTTCGTCAAAGGCCTGTTTCCAGCCCTTGAGGCTACATTTGAACTGGGTGGTTTCGGCCCCGTTATGATTGGCCGGTGTCATATTATAGGTGCCGAACTGATAGGCCTTTTCATAGCATTCACAGGCAGATTTTGGCCCGCCACCTTCTAATTGCGCATATTGCGCCACGGCGGTGCCGCTAAGGGCAGTCAGCATTGCGGTGCAAATGCATAGCTTTATCATTTTATTTTTTTTCATTTAATCTTCCAGCCTTTCAATTTTCCAGATCGTAGGCATGATTCTGGTTCAAAACAAGGCGGCGAATTGGCCCATGCAACAGATGGTTTCAGACCAGCCGCGCCCCGTTGGGCATGGTCTGGTCCACATTGGCCAGAATAATGCGCCCCTGATCATCGGGATAGCCAAGGGTAAGCACTTCGGACATGAATTTGCCGATCTGGCGCGGTGTAAAATTGACCACTGCTGCAACCTGCCGACCCACCAGGTCTGCACAGGTATAATGCTCGGTGATCTGGGCCGAGGATTTTTTAACCCCTACGCCCGGGCCAAAATCGATCCACAGCTTGAAAGCGGGCTTGCGGGCCTCTGGAAATTCTTCGGCGCGCATAATGGTGCCAATGCGAATGTCGACTTTTAGAAAGTCAGCAAAAGCAATGGTGTCTGCGGGCGGATTGTCAGGATTATGGGTCAGGTGCATGGCATGGCCTTAATGGGCGCTGTCATCATAACGGCCATCGGGGGTCAGATTGCCAAACTTGGTCAGCTCTTCGATAAAGGACAGGTCAACATTTCCAATGGGGCCGTGGCGTTGCTTGCCAATAATGATCTCTGCACGTTGACGAATTTCATTCATCCTGACCTGCCATTCGGCATGTTCGGGCGTATTAAAGGGCGGCTGGGTACGGCCCAGATAATAGGCCTCACGATACACAAACATCACCACGTCGGCGTCCTGTTCAATCGAGCCGGATTCGCGCAGGTCAGACAATTGCGGTTTTTTGTCTTCACGCTGTTCTACCTGACGCGATAGTTGCGACAGCGCAATCACCGGCACGTCCAGTTCCTTGGCGAGGGATTTAAGCCGCTGGGTGATCTCGCTGACCTCCTGCACGCGTCCGTCGGAACGGCGCGATTCGGCAGTCACCAATTGCAGATAATCCACCACAATCAGGTCCAGCCCTTTGGAGGTGCGCTTTAACCGCCGCGCCCGGGCGGCCAGCGCTCCCACCGGCAGGCCGCCGGTATCGTCAATGTGCAACGGAATGGCGTTTAATGCCGCCGCCCCGTCCAGCAATTTGTCAAAATCACTTTCTTCCAGCTCGCCCCGGCGAATGGTGGACGAGGATATGCCGGTATGTTCGGCAATCAGGCGCGTGGCCAACTGCTCGGATGACATTTCTAGGCTGAAAAACGCCACCACGCCGCCATCAGTGGTATGGCGAACACCGTCTTTGACCTCGTATTTATAGTTTTTGGCCACATGAAAGGCGATATTGGTGGCCAGCGCGGTTTTACCCATAGAGGGACGCCCGGCAATGATGATCAGGTCAGAGCGGTGCAAACCGCCCAGTTTGTGATCCAGATCCGTCAGGCCCGTGGCCACACCGGAAAGCCCGCCTTCGCGTTTGTGCGCGGCGGCCGCCATTTCCATGCTTTCTGACAGGGCCTCGTTAAACGGGCGAAAGCCCCGCGAAATGCCCCCGGTTTCAGCCAGACTGAACAATAGTTGTTCTGCATCTTCAATCAGTTCCGGGCCGGATTTTGGCTCCACCGGATCCACCGCTTCTTTTAAGATACTGTCGCCAATGCGCATCAGATCGCGGCGTAAGGAAAGATCATAGACCAGACGCGCATATTCGGGGGCATTGGCGGTGCTGGCCGCTTCGCTTAAGAGCCGTGCCAGATATTCGATGCCGCCAATTTGCGCCAGACCCTCATGGTGCTCCAGCGTGGTTTTCAGGCTGATGGCATCGGCCAGCAATCCTTTGCCAATGGTTTTGGCAATGGCATCAAAGATTTGCCCATGTACCGGATCGTAAAAATGATCGGCCTTCAGATAATCGGCGGCGCGAAAGTATATTTCATTATCAATCAGCAAGGCACCCAAAAGGGCCTGTTCCGCCTCGATATTATGCGGCGCAGCAGTAACCTCGGGGGGTTCCGCAGAGATGTTGTCGTCATGAGCCATAGGGCATTTGTAGCGCACCGACGCAGGCGCGGCGAGAGGCATTTTTCTCACTTTTGGTGTTGTTCACACCTAATTTTTAATTTTGCAAAAACCCGCCCGGATTTCATTTGGGAACAAGTTGTGGACAAGCTGTGAAAAAGCCGTTGATAGATTGTGGGCAACTTGTGAGGAATGGGATTTACAGCTTTTTATACAAGAGTTTAGATATTCCGTGCATTATCTCAAAGTGTACTGATGTGGTCATTTTGGCAACGCCACAATGTTGTTCTTCAATCAAAAAAAGCGGGCCACAAAGGGCCCGCTTTCTTAATTTCTGGCAAAAGACAAAAAATCAGTCTTCGCTGGCCTCTTCGGCTTTGACAGCATCATCGGCATTGGCGTCTTCGTTGCCTTTGTCGGTGGCTTCCAGTTCGATTTCCGCATCGGGGTCGAACATGGCTGCGGCCTGATCTTCGGCCATTTCCTTATCGGCGGCGCGATCTTGGTCACGGGCCGAATCGATAACATTTTCGCCTCTGGCCTGACGCTCGCCTTCGTCGGCGGTACGGGCCACATTAATCCCGATGGTAACAAACACTTCGGGGTGCAGATTAATGCGCACATCGTGAATGCCAACGGCCTTGATGGGGCTGTGCAGCACGACTTGCGAGCGGGAAATGCCATCGCCAACGGCTTCGGCAATGTCTTTGGCCGACACGGAGCCATACAAATGGCCGGTTTCGCCGGCCTGACGGATCAGCATGAACTTCTTGCCGTCCAGGGCCTTGCCGGCAGTTTCCGCCTGTTCGCGTTTTTCGGCGTTGCGTGCCTCGATGGCTTCGCGTTCGCGCTCAAAACGTTCGATATTGGCTTTGTTGGCGCGCAATGCCTTGCCTTGCGGCAACAGGAAGTTGCGGGCAAAGCCATCTTTGACGGTGACCACATCACCGATCGAGCCCAGCTTTTCAACACGTTCCAGAAGAACAATTTCCATGATCGTTCCCCTATTTCACAGCGTAAGGCAACAGGCCCAAAAACCGGGCGCGTTTGATGGCGCGCGACAGTTGGCGTTGCTTTTTGATGGAGACCGCAGTGATCCGCGAGGGCACAATCTTGCCGCGTTCGGACATATAGCGTTGCAGCAATTTGGGGTCTTTATAATCGATCTTCGGGGATTTATCCGAAGAAAACGGACAGACCTTGCGGCGGCGGGCAAACGGCCGACGCGAAGGCAGGTTGGTAATGTTTGTCTTGATTGACATAATAGCCTCCTAATATCTTTCGTGGCGACGTTTGCGCTCTTCGCGCTTGACCAGGATGGGTGACGGATCTTCGCTGAACTCGTCAACGCGGATAGTCAGCGTGCGCAGAATGTCTTCATTAATGCGCAATTGACGTTCCATTTCCTGTACCACTTCGGCCGGGGCCTCAATGTTCAGGAGGGCATAATGGCCCTTGCGGTTCTTGTTCATGCGATAGGCCATGGAGCGTAGGCCCCAATATTCGACCTTGGCGACCTTGCCGCCATTGTCTTCGATGAAGGACTTCAGTCCATCGGTAATATTGTCCACTTCGGTCGAGGATATATCCTGACGCGCAATAAGGACGTGTTCGTATAAAGGCATAAGCTTCCCTTTGTTCTGGGGCGGCGTGATCGCGGACAGGGTATGTTCCGCATCACGGTGGCTCTTGTTTGCAAAACCGGCCCTGTGCCAGCTTTTTGCGCAAAAAAGACCGCGTCCAATAAGGCGGCGCACTATAGGGACAAAGTCCTCGCTGGCAAGGGCCATGAGAACACAAAACGCATATGCACTGCGCCATGTTGGCATATTCACACCGGCGCAGATTTGCTATAACGCTGTGCGCTGGCTTAACAACCATGGGGTATTTGCATGGCAATCGCTTTCACCTTTCCCGGACAGGGCAGTCAGGTCGTGGGTATGGGAAAGGAATTGGCACAGACGTTTGCTTCGGCAAAGGCTGTGTTCGACGAAGTGGATGATGCCTTGGGCGAATCGCTTTCAACACTCATCTGGGAAGGACCACAAGAGGCCCTGACCCTTACCGAAAACACCCAACCGGCGCTGATGGCCACTTCGATGGCCGTAATGGCCGTGCTGAAGGATGAATATGGCATTGATGTTCAGGCCGCCTCTCATGTGGCGGGGCATTCGCTGGGTGAATATACCGCCTTGGCCGCGGCCGGGGCGTTAACGCTGGCCGATGCGGCCACGCTGTTGCGTCATCGCGGCCAGGCCATGCAACGGGCCGTGCCCGTGGGCATGGGCACCATGGCGGCGCTTTTGGGTGCCAGCGAGGAACAGGCGATCGAGCTTTGCAATCTGGGCAGCGCCCATGGAGTGTGCGAGCTGGCCAATGACAATGCACCTGGCCAGGTGGTGATTTCCGGCGCGACGGAGGCCATCAAGGCCGCCACAGAAGCCGCCAAGGATCACGGTGTCAAAAAGGCGGTGATTCTGCCGGTATCAGCACCTTTTCATTCATCCATGATGGAGCCGGCGGCCCAGGAAATGGAAGAAGCCCTGGCCGATGTGGCTATTCTGACACCAAAGGTGCCGGTGGTGACCAATATTGCGGCGGCCCCCACCATCAATCCGCAAACCATTCGCCGCCAACTGGTCGAACAGATTACCGGCCGGGTGCATTGGCGCCAGGGGGTCAGCTGGATGGTCAATAATGGTGTCGACACATTTATCGAACCGGGGGCCGGCAAAGTGCTGACCTTGCTGGTGCGACGCATTTCCAAGGAATCAAAGGGCCTGGCCCTGAATTCTCCAGAATCAATCAAAGACTTTGCACAGGCATTTAACGCCAGCGAACAGGAATAAGGGCTGATCCTCTATGTTTGACTTAAGTGGAAAACGGGCGCTGGTCACCGGGGCTACCGGCGGTCTGGGCGGCGATATTGCCCGCGCGTTGCATGGGGCCGGGGCCAGTGTGGCGCTGTCGGGCACGCGCGCAGAAAAACTGGACGAACTGGCCGCGGAGCTTGCCCAAATAGGGGGCGGGGATCGTGTGGCGGTACTGCCGGCCAATTTAAGCGATGCGGACAGTGTGGATGCCCTGCCGGGACGCGTAACCGAGGCACTGGGCGGGCTGGATATACTGGTTTCCAATGCCGGGGTGACCCGCGATGGCTTGTTGATGCGGATGAAGGACGAAGACTGGGACTTTGTTCTCAAGGTTAATCTGGAGGCCTATTTTCGCCTTACTCGTGCTGCCATGCGCGGCATGATGAAAGGCCGCTGGGGCCGCATTATCGGCATAACCTCCATTGTCGGGGTCACCGGCAATCCCGGTCAGGCCAATTATGCCGCGTCCAAGGCGGGCATGATCGGCTTTACCAAGGCCATTGCGGCGGAGACGGCCAAACGCAATATCACGGCAAATTGTATTGCCCCGGGATTTATCACATCGCCAATGACCGATGCGCTGAATGACAAACAGCGCGAAGCCATTTTAGCCACCATTCCGGCTGGAAAACTGGGCCAGGGCAGCGATATCGCCGCCGCGGCGGTGTATCTGGCCTCGGATGAAGCAGGCTATGTCACGGGCCAGACTTTGCATGTGAATGGCGGCATGGCGATGTTCTAAAACGGGGTGGTTTTATTCCGTCGTAACGATGATCAATTGCGCCCCTTCGTTTGAGGCCTGAAAGTTCAGACCTGTTCCGCGAACAAGGTCGCCATCGGTTACGTCCAGGCCATTCATGTGGCCGCCACCCCCGGTGATATAAGCCAGAAAATCGCCATCTCTGGATACGCTTTGGGCGGCGTCCAACAGGCCAACTTCCATGATAGTATGGCTATCCAGCGTGTCATGCTGCTCTTTCGGACCGCCATAAATACGGTTTATTTTGCCCTTTTTCAGGTCATAGAATTTGTAGCTGACAGGTTCGCCGGGCGTTTCGGGCAAAACCCAGAGTTGGATCATGCGATTGCGCGCATTTTCGGGGTTAATTTCATTATGGCTGAACCCTTCGCCGCCTGCACGCTGGGCTTGTGCCTGGCCGGCAATCATAGAGCGGCCATGTTCCATTGACCCTTCGTGGACAAGCTTGCCTTCCAGAACCACAGAGATGACGTCGATCTCCTTGTGCGCATGCATCCGGGTATCCCCCTTTGGCAAATACCGGGCATCGGCCAAATAGACAAAATTACCAAGTCCATCCCACGTATTGTTTCCCCCGCCTACGCGGTGATCCATGACCAGCCGATGTTCTTTCAACCCTGCAAAACCGCCAAGCGGTAAGTCATCTCTGTGTAATATTTCTGTGGTCATGGCGTTCTCTTTTATCGGATGAATGTTCGGATAGACATACAGTAATGTTCGCAGTAGTTTTATCAACTAGGTACCTTTTAGTAACCAGTGCATAGAGTTCATAAATGTCAGAAAACAAACATATTTTAGTCTGCCCTGTGGGGGATGCGTTGAACGTATTTTCCGGGCGCTGGAAGCCTGAAATCCTTTGGCACCTTAAACAGGGGACGCTCAGGTTTAATCAATTGCGGCGGGCAATTGGGGCTGTTTCGCAAAAAATGCTAACCCAGCAATTGCGAGAATTAGAACGTGACGGTTTGGTTGTTCGCACACAGTTTCAGGAAATTCCACCTCGGGTAGAGTATGCGCGCACGGATTTAGCCAGCAGCCTTGAGCCTATTTTTTTAGCGCTGGAACAATGGCGCGATGCCCATGCCGACGACTTAAGCGCAGCGCGAAAAAAATACGATAGAAAGCAGAAAAAGAAATGAACGCTTGCCACAGCTGTAGCGCATTTTTCCTATACCTTTCAAGAAAATATGTATAAGCCAATAGGGTGTCTGTAGGCCTTTTACACGGTTTTCTCACGTCAGTGCTTGGCGCGGCAAAGAAAAGTGTGATAGGCGTCGCCGCAGCCGCAACAAATGTGGATAATCAACTCATGCGCCCTTAACGGGTTGCGTAATATAGAAGCCAAAAAACAGAAGAAGGGCACTAGCATGTCAGACATTTTGGATCGCGTAAAAAAGATCGTTATCGAGCACCTGGACGTGGAAGAAAGCAAGGTCACAGAAAGCGCCAGCTTCATTGACGATCTTGGCGCTGACTCTCTCGACAATGTCGAGCTGGTCATGGCCTTTGAAGAAGAATTCGACATTGAAATTCCTGATGATGCGGCCGAACACATCCAAAAAGTTGGTGATGCGGTTAAATTCATCTCCGAAAAAACCGGCTGACGCATACGGGCGGTAGACCTGATGGGTGAGCGACGCATAGTCATTACTGGCTTGGGCCTGATTACCCCGTTGGGGGCAGGTGTCGAGCCGGCCTGGAAGGCGTTGATCGCCGGACAATCAGGGATTGGCCCTATTGAAAACTTCGACACGTCGGATCTGACCTGCAAGATTGCCGGTTATGTTCCGCGTGTTGATGGGCACGGCGGCGGTGCCCAGGGGCAGGCCGGCGCGTTTGACCCCGATACGGTCATGTCGGCGCGTGATCGCAAGCGCGTGGACGAATTCATTCTTTATGGTATTGCGGCGGCAGACGAAGCCATCGCCATGGCCGGGTGGACCCCCGAAGACGAAGAGGCGCGCGAGCGCACCGGCGTGCTGATCGGGTCCGGCATTGGCGGGCTGCAAACTGTTTACGAGGCCTCGCTGACCATTCATGAGCGCGGCGCTCGTCGTCTCAGCCCCTTTGTGGTGCCCTCTATGCTGATTAATCTGGCATCAGGCCAGGTCTCCATGCGGTATGGGTTCAAGGGGCCAAACCATTCCGTGGTCACGGCCTGTTCCACCGGCGCGCACGCCATTGGCGATGCGGCCGAATTCATTCGCCGCGGCGATGCCGATGTGATGGTGGCCGGCGGTGCCGAGGCCGCCATTTGCCGTCTTGGCATTGGCTGTTTTGCCGCCTCCCGCGCGCTATCTACCGCCAATAATGACCATCCGGAAAAGGCGTCCCGGCCCTGGGATGCAGACCGCGATGGCTTTGTCATGGGTGAGGGCGCGGGCATATTCGTTCTGGAAGAGCTGGAACATGCACTGGCCCGCGGTGCCAATATCATTGCCGAGGTCAAAGGCTATGGCCTGTCGGGCGATGCCTATCACATCACGGCGCCGGCTCCTGATGGCAATGGTGGCTATCGATCCATGAAAATGGCCATGAAACATGCGGGGCTGGAGCCAAAAGACATTGATTATGTCAATGCCCATGGCACCTCGACCCCCCTGGGGGATGAGATCGAACTGAAAGCGGTTGAACGGATGTTTGGCGATGAGGCTGCCAATCTGGTAATGTCGTCCACCAAATCCTCCATCGGGCATTTGCTGGGGGCCGCCGGGGCGGTCGAGGCGGCGTTTTGCGCCCTAGCCATTCGCGACGGAGTTTGCCCGCCAACGCTGAATCTTGATAATCCGTCGGTGGATACCAAAATCAATCTGGCACCACACAAGGCGGTCAAGCGCCCCGTGCGCGCGGCCTTGAGCAATTCCTTTGGCTTTGGGGGCACCAATGCGTCTCTGGTGCTGACCGCCTACCCGTGAGCAAAGACCAGACAGCCCCCCAGGACGGCGCTGAGAAAAAGCCAGTTAAATCGCCGGGCAAGGGGCGGCTCTATGGGGTTATTGCCCTTTTTTTTCTGATATTTGCTGCGGCGCTGGCAGGTGGCGGCTGGATGCTCTGGCAGGAAAAAGTCATTAAGGCCATGGCAGCGCCCGGCCCGTCTTTGGCGGCAAAGACCTTTACCGTCAAACCCGGCAGCGGGGCCGGCACCATTGCCCGGCAACTAGAGGCCGAGGGCCTGATTGCCAAGGCGCAACTCTTTCGTATCAAATCCAAACTGGCGGGTGAAAAGGTCACCCTGAAAGCCGGTGAATATCGCATTGCGCCGCACGCCAGCATCAATGATATTTTTGCATTATTGCAAAGCGGCAAAATCGTCCAGCATGCGGTCACCGTGCCCGAAGGCCGGACCACGCGCGAAATCATAGAGATCGTCCGGGCCAGCCCGGTATTAAGCGGCGAAATAACGGAGGTGCCCCCTGAAGGCTCTTTATTGCCCGAAACCTATGCCGTTACCCGGGGCACAGACCGCAATACCTTGTTGGCGCGTATGCAGAACGATATGCAGAAAGTATTGGATCAGGCCTGGGAAGGGCGCGATCCGAACCTGCCCTTGGCCAGCAAGAAAGACATGCTGATCCTGGCCTCGATCGTGGAAAAGGAAACCGGCATTGCGGCCGAGCGTCCGCAAGTGGCCGCAGTTTTTGTCAATCGTCTGCGTCGTCGCATGCGTCTGGAAAGCGATCCGACCATTTTGTATGGCATTAATGGCGGCAAACCTCTGGGGCGGGGACTCAGGCGATCAGAGATTGACCGCAAGACCGCCTGGAATACCTATCAGATTGATGGCTTGCCGCCGACACCCATTTGTAATCCAGGCCGGGATGCCATTTTGGCGGTGGCACACCCGGCCCAGACCAAGGATTTGTATTTTGTTGCCAATGGCATAGGCGGCCATGTTTTTGCGTCGACCTATCGGGCGCATTTACGTAATGTTGCCCATTGGCGCAAAGTGGAGCGCCAGCGCAAAAGGGGCCGGGCCAGAAAATGACCATATCCAGCATGACCGGATTTGCCCGTATTGAAGGCGCCCACGAAGGGTGGAGCTGGGCCTGGGAAGCGCGCAGTGTCAATGGTCGTGGGCTGGATGTCCGCTTGCGGATCCCAAGCGGCTTTGAAAGTCTGGAAACCCTGGTGCGCAATGCCACCAAGGCCGCTTTCAGTCGCGGCAATATCCAGATCAATTTGCAATATCAACGGGGCCAGGAAAGCCAGGATCTGGTGGTGCACGAAGACGTGGCCCGCCATCTGGTAATGGCCCTGCAACCGCTGGTCGATGATGGGCTGGCCCGCCCCGCCCGTGTTGATGGCTTGTTGGGGGTGCGCGGCGTTCTGGATGTGCCGCGCATTGGCGATGATCCGGCCTTGCTGAGTGCCATTGAAGGGGCCATGAGCGCCGGGATCGAACCCTTGTTAAATGCCCTTGGGGATGCCCGTGCCACCGAAGGGATGCAAACCGCCCTGGCCATCGGGGGGGCGCTGGATGAAATTGAAGCGTTGGTCGCGCAGGCTCGCTCCTGTGACAGCGCCCAGCCGGCGGCCATCAAGGCCAGATTGTCTGAACAGCTCAGCGCCTTGCTGGAGGGGCAGGATTTTGATGCGGACCGGCTGGCCCAGGAGGCGGCCTTGATGGCGGTTAAGGCCGATGTTCGCGAAGAACTGGACCGTCTTAGCGCCCATATCGGGGCGGGGCGGGCGCTGTTGAACGAAATTGGCCCGGTGGGGCGCAAACTGGAATTTCTGGCGCAGGAATTTAACCGCGAAGCCAACACTTTATGTTCTAAATCATCCGACATGGCCTTGACCGAGATCGGTCTGGCGCTCAAAACCAAGATTGATCAGGTTCGGGAGCAAGCCGCCAATGTTGAATAAGGAACGCCCCCGCCGTGGATTAATGCTGATCCTGTCTGGCCCGTCCGGTGCCGGCAAAACCGTGCTCACCCGTCTGTTGCTCAGCGAATATAAAGATATGGAGCTTTCCATTTCGGCGACTACGCGCGCGCCGCGCCCCGGTGAAGTGGATGGCAAGCATTATCATTTTATTGATGAGACCAAGTTTCGCCAGATGGCGGAAAATGATGAATTCATGGAATGGGCCGAGGTCTTTGGTGCGTTTTACGGCACCCCGCGGGCGGCCGTCGAAAAAGCGCTGGAAGAGGGCCGCGACGTCCTTTTTGATATTGACTGGCAAGGGGCGCAACAGCTGAAACAGGCCGCCGCCAGTGATCTGGTGAAAGTCTTTATTTTGCCACCTTCTTTGGAAGAGCTGGAAGCGCGCCTGCGCAAACGCGATCAGGACAGCAATGGCGTGATCGAAGATCGGATGAGCCGTGCCCGCGACGAAATCAGCCATTGGGGAGAATATCATTACGTCATCGTCAATGAAGACGTAGAGCAATCCATGAACGATCTGCGGGCCATATTGGCCGCCGAACGACGGCTGCGTAAACGCCAGCCATGGCTGAATGATTTTGTGCGTAACCTGATCCAGCCTTTTTAGATTTTCTCCTTTTCTCTTTCATCCTTCGCCCTTCGAGACAATTTCCCTGGCAAATCCCTCAAGGTGAAGCAGAGAATAAAATACTGACCTCATACTGAGGTGCGAACAAGGTGAGCCTCGAAGGACGGATAGCAGGATCTGTCATTACCCGGTTTATCCGGGGTATCCAGTTTTGCATTAATCCTGCTCTGGATTGCCGGAACATGCCCGGTAATGACAGGGGCGACAACACCAATACGATACCCCACTAGCACCGGTGTGGGACAAGGTTTTGCTATCCCCACCCCCGACATCATTACACCAACATCGCGACAATCTCTTTCCTCTCCCGGGTGGGAGAGGAATAAGGTGAGGGATCAGAGACTTAAAGACAGTGCACTATCATTGTTTCACAATCTCCTCACCCCGGCCCTCTCCCCGAGGCGAGGGAGTTCCGCCGAGGATAGCAAACCCGAGGGTCAATAAGGGGCACCTCTTACCCCTCGGCATGACCGTCTTTGCCCCTTAAATGCCCCTAGAATGCGCAAAAGCGACCCTGAAATGTCCCTCATTTACCCCTGATTGCCCCTGAAATGACGGGGATAAAATCAGGTTATGCCCGCCCCTGGGTTCGGGGATACCATTATGGAATTTGGACCAGGTACTTTCTGGGGCTGGCACGGTCTGGCAATCAACCTTACCGGGCTTATTTCGCAGGATGATGGGGCCTTGCCTTGTTGATCAGCCGGGACACCATGGCCCTGACAAAATGCCGTACATTGGCAATGCCGGCGCGGACCCGTGATGGTGCCCCCAACAGAACCGGGGTCAGGATCAGGGTCAGCAAGGTAGCAAAACTAAGGCCCCAGACCACGGTGGCGGCCAGCGGCACCCACCATTCAGCGGAGGGGCCGCCAACGGTGATTTCGCCTTTGATAAAATTAGCATTGATCATGAACACCATGGGCAACAGGCCCAAAATGGTGGTGATGGTGGTCAGCAAAACTGGGCGCAGGCGTTGTGCCGCAGTGCGGATCACCGCTTCATCTGGCTCATAGCCCAGATCGCGCATGTGGTGATAGGTATCAATCAGCACGATATTGTTGTTGACCACAATTCCGGCCAGCGCCACCACGCCGGTGCCCACCATCAGTACGCTGATATAGTCCAGCGGCGCGTTCAGTTGAATGCCGATCAGTACGCCGGTTATGGACAACACCACCGCCTGCAGGGTCAGGAAAACATGCCATATATTGTTAAATTGCATCAGCAGGATTACCGCCATCATGAAGAGCGCCGCCCCCATGGCCCCGATAAAAAAGCTGGAGGCATCGGCGGTTTCTTCATCGGCCCCGCGAAAGTTCACACTGACGTTTTTGGGCAGACCTGCGCTGGGCAGCCAGTCTTTTAGCTCTTCAATCAGCAAATTGGCTGCATAGCCTTCCTTGGCATTGGCGCGCACTTCGATTACCCGCCGACCATCCCGGCGGGAAATTTTATCCACACGCTGGCTGGCCTTGCGGGTCACAAAATTGGATACCGGCACCGGCCCCAGGGGGGTGGTTACGCGCAGGCGGTCGAGCTGGTCAATATCACGGGCATCGGGGGTAAAGCGCACCCGGATATCCAGTTCTTCATCTGAATTGTCTGGCCGGTACCGTCCAACCAGTATCCCATTGGTCAGCAATTGTACCGCGGCGCCGACGCGGGTGATGTCCACTTTGAACCGCCCGGCCTGTTCCCGGTCTACGTTCAGTTGCCATTCCACCCCCGGCAAGGGCAGGGTGTCTTCGATGTCGCGCAGGCTGTCCATTTCGTTAAAATGCGCCCGCACCAACCGTGCGGCACGTTCCAGCGCGGCCGGATCAACGCCCATCATTTCAATCTGGATATCCTTGCCCACGGGGGGCCCGTTTTGCAGTTCGCGCAGCTCTGTAATAACGCCGGGAACATTGGCGACCCGTTTGGCAATATCGGCCACGATTTCATGTCCGTTTCGGCGTTCGCCAAAAGGAAGGAAGTCAACAAACAGGGTCACGGCCGTATCTTCGGGGGATGGGGATCTGGACCCACCAACCGAGCTGCCTGTGCCGGTGGTCATATAAATTGACTCAATGCCCTCTATGTCCTTGATCCGGTCAGTAACCATATTGCCCAGACTATCCTGTTCGCGGGGCGATAAATTTCCTCTGGCCCGGACATAGACAAAAATCTGTTCCGGTTCCGTCGCCAGGAAAAATTCTGACCGGTGCGGTGTGGCCCCAAACCACATAAAGACACCAACCACCACAAACAGCGCCGTCATGGACACCATGATGGGGCGTTTGACCAGCCGGGCGACCAATCGGGCATACATGCCGGTAAAGCCCGGCAAGGCGGTGGGGGCACCGGCCCCGGCACTGACCTTGCCAATCGCATCATCGGCATCTTCGGGGCGCTTGCCAACCAGAGAGCCGATGGCAGGCAGAAATAACAACGCCATGGACAATGAAGCCAACAGTACCAAAATGAGCGTTTTTGGTAAAAAACTCATATATTTACCGGCCATGCTGTCCCAGAATAAAAACGGCACAAAAGCGGCCAATGTGGTGGCGGTGGAGGACACCACCGGCCAGAACATGCGCTGGCCCGCCATTTTATAGGCCTCTACGCGGTCCAGACCTTCGGCCATTTTTCGGTCCGCATATTCAACAATCACAATGGCCCCATCGACCAGCATGCCGACGGAGAGCACCATGCCAAACAGCACCATGAAATTAATGCTCATGCCCGCCAGTCCGATCAGGAAAAAGGCCAAAAAGAAACTGCCGGGAATGGCAAAACCAACCAACAGGCCAGAGCGCAGACCCAATGCCCCCACCACCAGAATCATGACCAGCAATATGGCCGTGGTGACCGAGGCAATCAGTTGGTTCATGGATTTTTTGATCCACTCTGACTGATCCAGGCTGTAGGCGATATGGACGCTCTGGGGCCAGTCTTCGCTCAGCCGGTCTGTCACGCGGCGCGCACTTTCGGTGGTTTCAATCAGATTGGCACCCAGCCGCTTGACCACTTGCAACGCGATGGCCGGTTTGCCGTCAAAGCGGGCATAGCTGTCGGCATTCTTAAAGGTACGCTTGATGCTGGAAACATCGCGCAACAGGATTACCCGATCCCCTTCGGCACGGATAGGCAGGTTCAGAAGGTCGCTGGAACTTTCAATCAGGCCGGGTACCTTGATCTGAAAACGTCCCGTGCCGGTATCCAGATTGCCGGCGGTGATCAGCTTGTTATTGCCCGAAACCGCGGCCAGGATTTCTTCATAGGTAATGTCATAACCCTCAAGACGTGCTGGATCGATCTCAATTTCCAGCACTTCCTCGCGCGCCCCCGAAAGGTCGGCATTCAATATGGTTGGCTGGGCCTCCAATTCACGTTCCAATTCCTTTGCTAGGGCGTAGAGAGTACGTTCTGGGGCCTCGCCATAGAGCGTGATGGCCAATACCGGTTGCAGGCTGGCGTTAAATTCGCGCACGGTCCATTCGTCGACCTCAGCCGGAAAGCGGCGGCGGGCATTATCTACCTTGTCGCGCACATCAATCAGGGCTTGGTCCTGATCAAAATTGACCTCAAACTCGATGACACACATGCCAATGCCAACCAGAGCGGCGCAATTAAGCTCTTTTACCCCTTCCAGGGCGCGCAGTTCTGTTTCCAGTGGACGGACCACCAGCCGTTCGGCATCTTCAGGAGAGGCGCCTTCCAATGGCACCCCTACATAAATATAGGGTATCGGAATATCTGGATCCGATTCTTTTGGCAGGTTTGCATAAGATAAAACGCCGGCCAGCAAGCCGGTAAAGAGCACCAGCAAGGAGGTGCGCCAGCGATCAATCGCGGCGGCAACAATGCCACTCATGGTGTGTTTCCTGCTTGATCAAGCACCCACTCAACCGGGCTGCCGGTGCTGACAAAGTCCTGGCCTTCAACAATCAGCCTGACCTGATCTGGCAGGCCCGACACCCAGACGCCGTCGCCTTCATCTTCTATGATCTGGACCGGGTAAAAACGTACCTTGCGGTTTTCACCCACAACCCGAACACCCAGAACGCCATTATCGTCCAGCACCATGGTGTCGGTGGGGATATGCTGGGCCTGTACCGGATCGCCCTCAAGGCGCAGATTAGCGGTCATGCCGGCGCGCAAATCCCCATCCGGATTCTCGGCCTTCAATTCAATACGAAAGGTCCGTGTCATACTGTCGGCGATGGGGTCCACATAGCGGATGGTGCCGGTAAGACTTTGACCCGAGGCCAGGGTCGCGCTGCCAGGCATGCCCAGATGCACCTTGGCCACATCCTGTTCTGATACATTGGAGACAATGATCAGCGGGTTCAGCTCGGCCACCACTCCACAGCTTTGCCCCGGGGTGAGATAGTCGCCGATTTCCGCATTTCGTCTTTCAAATATACCATCAAAAGGGGCTCGGATGTTGATATTGGAAAGCTCCACTTCGGCCTGCCTGACGGCGGCATAGGCTGCATCATAGGCGGCCTTGGCCGATGCTGTCTGATTGGCGGAACGATGGCCCTTGCGTTCCAACGCTTTGGCGGCTTCCCATTCCAGTTTGCGGGCCTGGCGGTTGGCCCGGGCCTGGTCCAGATTGGCCTGGCGAGCCTGTACCGACAGACGGCATAAAACGTCATCTTTTTTGACCAGGCTGCCTTCCTGTGCCGGTGCCTCGGCAACCGCGCCGGCGGTTTCGGCACGAACGCTGACCGTGCGTGCTGCTTCGCTGCGCCCCCGCAACGTCAAAACGCCAGGACGCTGGCTGGCGGTGATATCACGCACCACAACTTTGAAGGCCTGGTTTTTTTCCAGCACAATGCCCGTATCCTGTGGCTCGGGTGCGGGTTTGGAAAAAAGCGCGTTAAGCCCAAAGTACAGAACGGATATGATGGCAATGATAGTGGCGGCGAGGTGGGACTTTTTCATGATGTGTTCTTTTTATCCTGTCATACGGACTTACGGGCCAGAATCGCGCGGGGCAAGAAAAATTGACAACAATACACGCGCTTTTGTTGCAGGCGTGTTGGTAAAGTTACACTTGTGAATCGCTTTGTGGCTAAGGCCGTGTATGCTTTGCATAAGGATTCATGTTGAGGAGACGTCAGGCCAGTACGGCGCGCGGGATATCCATGGTTGAGAAAATAAAATCACCATGTACAGGGGGGAGCCGTTCATGAGCATAGCCATGGCAAATGCTGTGGCCAGTGCGCTGGGGTTTTATCTGGTGCTGGGGGCATTGTATGGCCTCTATTTTATCAGCTTTGGTGCCGGGGCCATGGTGCCGGCGGCGCGCGGCGCGGGGCTGGGCTTTCGTCTGATCATCCTGCCGGGCGCAATCTTGTTGTGGCCGGTATTGCTGACCCGCCTGATCAAGGGCTTTCCCCGCCCCGAACCACCGCGCGCCTTGCGTCGCCTGCATGTCCGGCTCTGGGTGTTTCTGGTGCCGCTGGTGGCGCTGGGGATTATGTTGACGCTGATGTTGCGCCCTGCGGACCCTCTGAATGATTCCCTGCCACGGGGCGTCATCCTTGAGGAGGCCGCCTCATGAGCCATGGCTATACCGCCGTGCAATGGAACGGTTTTAAATGGCGCTATGACCTGGTGGTGATGGCGGGAATTGGCATTTTTATGGCTGCCTTTGTGCTGATGACCATGGCGACGCGGGCGCCGGGGCAAAGCCTGACCATGGTGCAGATGTTGATGCGTGCCACGGGGGCATCGGCGTTTTTATTACTGAATATCATTTTGGCCATCGGGCCTCTGGCCCGGCTCAGCCCACGCTTTAAACCACTTTTGTATAACCGGCGGCATATGGGGGTGTTGTGCTTTTTGCTGGCGCTGACTCATGCCGCCTTGTCGCTCTTTTGGTATCAGGGGTTTTCTGCCCTGAACCCCGTGGTGGCGCTGTTTGTGTCCAATGCGCGCTATACTTCCATTGCGGGGTTTCCCTTTGAAAGCCTGGGGCTGGTAGGGCTGATCCTGTTGGCGGTGCTGGCCGTCAGCAGCCATGATTACTGGCAGGCCGCCTTGGGGCCAACCTTGTGGAAACGCATCCACATGAGTGTGTATCTGGCCTATGGGGTGTTGGTGATGCACATCATGCTGGGCATTGTGCAGGGGGAAAAGGCGACGATTTACCCGATCAGTGTGATCGGGGCCTTTTGCCTGATTGCCATACTGCATGGGGCTTCGGCGATCGTGGGCCGAATGCGGGATAAAACGGCCGGGGCATCACTGGATGGCTGGATCAATATCGGCGCGCCGCACACCCTAAAAGAAAACCGGGCGCGCATTATCAAAACCGCGGCGGGGGATCGCATTGCGGTGTTTCGCTATGACGGTAAAATCAGCGCGGTGACCAATGTCTGCGCGCACCAGAACGGTCCGCTGGGCGAGGGGCGCATTATTGACGGGTGCATCACCTGTCCCTGGCATGGCTGGCAATATCGGCCGGAAGATGGCCGTTCTCCCGCGCCGTTTGATGAAAAAATCGCCACCTATCGGGTGCAGGTCGATGGCGGCATGGTCTATGTCCACCCCGATGCCTTGCCACCGGGCACACCAACCCCGCCCGCGATTATCAAGGAGGCAAAACCATGAGCCAGAAAGATAATTTTTTTGTTGGCTATCAAGCCAACCTGCCACGGCCAGATCGCCGTGCGATGATTTTGGCCAGTGGGGCCGGGCTGGTCGGGGCGGCACTGGCCGGGGCCAAGCTGGCAGTGCATCAGCAAGGGCGGGGCAGCGGCAAATGGGACCAGGATAAAATCATCACGCTGGATGGCCGGGTCGAACAATCGCCCTATCCGGTATTGCGTACCTCTGCACTGGATGGGCAAAGGCGCAGCGTATCCCTGGTCTGTTCCAGCAAGTGCGGGGTGGCGGCACAACTGGCCCAATATGAAGGACAGCCGGTCTGGGTGCGCGGATCGGTGATCGAACGGGGCCGCCATCGCCTGTTGGCGGTGGTCCGTGATGCGGACTGGCTGGGCCCATCACAAAAATCCATTCCCGTCATACCCACCAGAGAAGAATATCTGGGCCGGGCGGCGCTGAATGGCGAAATTCTGGATGCCAAATGCTGGACCGGGGCCATGCGCCCGGGGGAGGGCAAAACCCACAAATCCTGTGCATCGCTTTGCATTCGTATGGGCGGCACGCCCTGGTTTCTGGCCAGGGATAAACAAGGTCGCCGGGCGGTCTTCGTGCTGACCGGGCCGCAAGGCGAGCCGTTGCGCGATGAGATTTTGCCGCTGGTGGGCGAGCCAATCCGCGCCAGTGGCCGTTTGATCCGTCGCGATGATCTGGTACAATTACGGGTCGATCCGACCAGCCTTCATCCCGTATGACGAGATCGTAAAATGGCCATTCTCGATACTTATGACCCGGTAAACACATTAAAACCTGTTTCCGAAAATCTCTGGATTGTGGATGGTCCGGTTATCCAGATGAAATATTTCAGCCTGCCATTCACCATTCCGTTTACAACGCGAATGACCATTGTTCGGCTGCACGGCGGGGATTTGTGGGTGCATTCGCCAACCCCGCTGGATAATGCATTAAAGGCCGAGATTATGGCGCTGGGTCCGGTGAAATACATTATTGGTCCCAACCGCATCCACTATTGGTGGCTAAGGGACTGGGCTGATGCCTTTCCCGATGCGAAGGTTTTTATTGCCACCGGCATTGAAAAAATGACCAAAGAGCGCCTGCCCTCATCCTATACGTTTCTAGAGGAGAGGGCGCCATCGGCATGGAATGAAGAAATGGATCAGACGGCCTTTGCCGGCAGTTTTCTGACCGAAATCGTCTTTTTCCACAAGCCTTCGAAAACGGCCATTTTGACGGATTTGATCGAAAATTTTGAACACGATAAAATGCATTCAGAGTTCCTGTGGTGCGCCTGTCGGCTTACTGGCTGTGCGGCCCCAAATGGCAAAATGCCCATTGATTTGCGCAGCACCTTTAACCGAAAAAAGGTTCGGCCCGCGGCGCAGAAAATTGCCTCATGGCCGGCAGAACGGGTGATCATTGCCCATGGCCAATGGTTTGAAAAAGATGGCCAGGTAGAGCTGCGCCGCGCCCTGCGCTGGGCGTTATAGTTTCCTATATCTCCTCGCGGTATTGGGCATCAATCAGGGCCACCCATTTGGAAAATTCATCGCGCAGGGCTTTGCGTTCTGTCTCCAAAGTGATTTTGGCGGCCTCCCATTCGGATTGACCAACGGCATTGGCGCGGGCGGCCAGTTCGGCCTGGGCCTGTTGCAGTTTCTGTAACTGTGCCGCCGGGCCATGGCGGGGCACCTTGCCGTGGGCATGGGCATATTCGCTCAGTTTTTCTTTCAGTTCCTTGCCAAATGCATCCAGATCACGATGGAATTTATCCATAATCCTGTACTCCTGTGGCCATTGGGCTGTTTGATTAAAGTAATGGGGATATCGCAGGCTGCCTTCAAGTCATAAGCAGAATTGTGCGGCAAAATGGCACTGTTGCTTGCATGGCTGAAAAACCTCCCCAAATGTGCAGGGACGATAGATCAAAATAGACTAAATACGGAGGATGTGATGACAACAACAATACACGCCTTTGATTTGGGAAGAGACTTTCGCCGCTTTGCTTTGATCACCGGAATATTACTTATCATACTGGGTGTGGTGGGCGTGGCCCTGCCGCAATTGATGAGTTTGATCACCGCCGCCTTTGCCGGCTGGCTGTTGGTGCTGGCGGGCTTTGTGACGTTTTATCTGACCTGGCAGGGTTTTGGCGGGCGCGGCTGGTTGCGCTGGCTAAAGCCATTTGTGCTGATTGCCACCGGGCTTCTCATTCTGGTTTACCCGATTGCCGGGGCGGCGGCTTTGGGCCTGATGCTGGCGATCTATTTTATGTTTGATGGCTTTGCCAATGCGGGCATGGCCTTTGAAATGCGCCCCATGCGCGGCTGGTTCTGGCTGTTGCTGAACGCCATTTTATCCTTTGCCCTGTCGCTGTTCATTCTGGCCGGTTGGCCGGGTACCAGCTTCTGGATTGTTGGCCTTTATGTGGGCATCAGCCTGTTTTTCGATGGGTTGGCCCTGTTAGCCATTCGCCGGTTCGTATGAGGAAAATAGGCGTCATACCGATGAAAATCGGTATCCAGAGGAAAGGTCAACTGGATTCCGGCTTTCGCCGGAATGACGAATAACTTTTCCCTTACCCTAACCCTCTCCCAATGGGAGAGGAGAAAAGAGAGAGTTTCGGCCTACCGGAAGGGACATCCTCTCCCATAGGGAGAGGAATGAGGTGAGGGGATGGTGCGGTGTGGCAAGTCTCTCTATGGGCGAGCCTGCGCGCCTATTCCCCACCCGCCAGTTCATCCAATTCCAGCCAGCGTAATTCCATCTCTTCGAGCTTTTGGGTGGATTCAACCAGGGCTTTGCTTGCCTGATCAAAACGTTGGCGGTCTTTGGTAAAAAGGTCTGGATCGGCGAGGATGGCATTGATCTTTTCGATGCGTTTTTCCAGGGCTTCGATCTCTTGTGGCAGGGTTTTTAGCGCGTGCTGATCCTTGAAGGTCAGCTTCACCTTGCCGGATTTTACTTCCCCGGTGGCGGGTTTTGACTTGGCGGCCTTTTGGCCTTGTTTTTTCTGCCTTTTCTTGGCGGCAGGGGCGGTTTTGCGCTGGCGCAGCATGTCGGAATAGCCGCCCGGATATTCGCGCCATTGGCCCGGGCCTTCATAAACAATAATCGAGGTGGTCACCCGGTCCAAAAAATCCCGATCATGGCTGACCAGCATTACCGTGCCCGCATAGTCGGATAAAAACGCCTGTAACAGGTCCAGCGTTTCCAGATCAAGATCGTTGGTGGGCTCATCCAGCACCAGAAAATTACCCGGCAGGGCCAAAGCGCGGGCCAGCATCAGGCGCGCTTTCTCACCGCCAGACAATACGCCAACCGGGGTGCCGGCCTGATCTGGGGTGAAGAGAAAATCCTTCATATAGGCCATGACGTGTTTGCGGCCATTGGCCAGATCCACCATGTCGCCGCCATTGGTCAACGCTTCTTTGAGTGACCATTCGGGGTTCAGCTCTGAACGGTTCTGATCCATGCTGACCAGATCCACCGTATCGCCAATTTTGATGGTGCCGGTATCGGGGGGCAGCTCGCCGATCAGCATGTTCAACAGCGTCGTCTTGCCCGCCCCATTGGGGCCGACAATGCCCACCCGGCTGCCCCGTGTGATGCGACAGGAAAAGTTCTCGATCAGGGTTTGCTCGCCGTAGGCTTTGCCAATGTTTTTGGCATCGATGATGATTTTGCCCGCACCGCGCCCCTCGGCCACATTCAGGGTGATATTGCCTTTTGGTCCCTCAAAATCGCGTTTCTGGGCGCGTAATTCGCCAAGGTTTTTCAGGCGGCGCACGTTGCGCTTACGCCGTGCGGTCACGCCATAGCGCAACCAGTGTTCTTCGCGCACGATTTTGCGTGCCAGCTTGTGCTGTTCCTGCTCTTCGGCTTCCAGCACTTCATCGCGCCAGTCTTCAAAGGCCGAAAAGCCCTTGTTCAGCAGGCGGCATTGGCCCCGGTCCACCCACAGGGTTTTGCGGC
>WFTT01000050.1 GCA_015485335.1 Robiginitomaculum sp. | reverse complement strand
ATATAATCTTTTCTCAACTCTAACTATCACAGGATGAAAACCATGTCATTTCTTGGCCATACCGCTAATTTCCAGGGGGTTGTTGATGTCTTTATGCATGACCCAACGGGCTACCTTCCTTTTACGCAACTGATGGTGGGGATCATGGGCGGGAAATCCACGCTGGGTATTGCGCAACGTGAAATGATCGCCCTGTATGTTTCAACACTCAATCACTGTCACTATTGCTGTGGTTCTCATCGCGCTGTACTGGCCAATCTGAAAATTGATGATGCAGAGGTCTCGGCGGCAGAAGCCGGCAGAAGTGCTGAAGGGAAGACGCAGGCCGCGCTTGATTTTGCCAAAAAATTGACCCGGAACCCTGGCGCAGTGGCAAAAAGCGATATTGAAGATATGCAAACGGCCGGTTGGTCTGATCAAAGTATTGAGGACGTGATTAAAGTGGTTGCTCTTTTCAGCTTCCTCAACCGTTTGGTCGATGGACTAGGCATTCAAGGCAACGCACAGGTCTTTGCACAGGCAGGGGCCATGATTGCTGAGCATGGGTACGATCCAGTTGTGCAAATGGTGCAAGGCAAAGCCGCCTAGCGACACCCATAACCAGTCCGTCATTCAGAACAGGGTCAATGTGGCCCGGCGGCTGCGCTGGCGAGATGATCGCCATTTCCCCTCCCCGGGGCGCAGCCGTTTTTTATGATGGCTCGGCCTTGCTATAAATGGCTTTGGCCAGCCGTTCTCTCAGCTTGATGGCATCGGTGCCAATCACCTGATCAAAGAGGACCATGGTCAGGTCATTTTTCGGATCAACAAAAAAGAAAGTACCCGCCAGGCCACCCCAGTAAAATGACCCGGGGGCATAGGCCGGTCCATCCGGATAATCGGTGCGGATGGCAAAATCCAGACCAAAAGTATTGCTTTGGCCCAAATCGCCGCGCTCGATCCCAACCAGTTGATCCGATGTCATCAAGGCCAGGGTTTCGGGCTTGATCAGGCGCACGCCGTCCAGCTCTCCTTCGTTTTGCAGCATACGGGCAAAACGCATGTAATCATCAATGGTCGAGACCAGGCCACCTCCGCCGCTTTCAAATGGGGTATCGGTTAGAAACGGCTGGTTGGCCATAAAGGGCGGGTCGTCTTCCAGGCGTTTCATGCCATCCTTGGTAAGCTGGTATAACGCCCCCAGACGTGATTGTTCGCCGTCCCGAACGGTAAAACCGGTATCGATCATGCCCAGGGGGCCAAAGATACGGCTTTGCATAAACTCACCAAGGCTCTGTCCAGAAAGCACTTCGATCAGCCGACCCTGTACATCCACGGCCACGCTGTAATGCCAGATCTTGCCCGGTTGAAAAAGCAGCGGGACCGTCCCCAGATCGGCGCTAAGCTGTGCATTGGTGCGATCATATCCCAGCAGGCCTTTTTCGCGATACATTTTATCAACCGGCGTATCGCCAAACACGCCATAGGTCATACCGGCGGTATGGCGCATCAAATCACGAATGGTGACGGGACGGTTGGTGGGTTCCAACAGGGGTTGTCCATCTGCATCCACACCGACATACACCTTCAGATCAGCATATTCGGGCATATATTTGGAAATCGGATCATCCAGCGCAAATTTGCCTTCCTCATATAGCATCATCAGGGCGACCCCGGTGATTGGCTTGGACATGGAATAAACGCGCTCGATCGTATTGCGGGCAAAGGGCGTGTCGGCTTCGCGATCCTGATCACCAAAAACGCCGAAATAGGCCTCTTTGCCATTCTTATAAATCAGCACCGAAGCCCCGGGCATGACCCCTTCACTTTTCAGGGTGGCCAAAAAGGCATCCAGTCGTGCGGCGCGCGCCGTATCCTCCACCGACGAGGCGGCGACGGCAGGTTCGTTCGCCTTGGTCTCAGACGACAGCGGCGCCGAACAGGATATGAGATAGGCACTAAAGAGGGCGACAAGGCCAAAACGGACGGCACGCAACATATTTTTCCCCATTAATTATGATTCACCCCATGATGGAATGTCCATGCGGCTGAGTCAAAAACGGAGAAAATCCAGGGATCAGATCCTAGTTAAAGGGCACTACCACATTATTTTTCTGATCACGTTTGACCACGGCATCCATTGTATAGACCTTGCCACCATAAGAGGCATTGATCCGGTATTTCCCGGCCGGCAGGGTGAAGTTTGCCGGGGTGTCATAGGAATAGGCGATATATTTATCCGAAACTTTGCCGTTGCGAATGGGGTAAATATCCCATTCGGTGCCCACCGG